>NZ_VSCV01000060.1:0-4211 GCF_047459355.1 Limnochorda sp.
GGCCGTCACCCGCCACCACGAACGCGCGGGTCAGGTGACCACGCTAACGGTCACGGTTCGTCCCAAAGAAGGTGCGGCAACGGACGAGGAAGCCAGGCCCACTCCTGCGGCGGGGGTCCGCACTCCGTCTCAAACGGACCCACTCTGAACAATAGGACTGCCCATCCGCTGGCGGCGCAGCGCTCCGGTTTCTCCTCGCGCTTGTCACCGTCCCATGCACGCGAGCAGCCCTTCCCGCTGCTTCAACCCAAGGCTTCGCAGCAGGAAGGGCCACCTGACTGCAGGAGGCTCAGATTGAAACCGTTACGGAGGCTCTCGCGGTTCAGAGCACCCCGTACTTCGCGTAGACGTCTTTCAAATAGGCCCCCTTGAGCAACTCCTCGCGGGTCGCGCTCTCCCGGCGCACCTTCTCCATGGCCAGCCGGATGACCTCATCCTCCACGTCTTTGGGGATCACCACCACACCGTCATAATCCGCGAAGACGATGTCGCCCGGCGAAACCAGCACGTCGCCCACTTGGACCGTGCAGTTGTAGTCAATGACCAGGCTCCGGCCGGCGGAATCCACGGGACGCAGGCCGGTGCAGAAGACGGGGAAGCCCATCTTCATGATCTGAACGGCGTCACGGATGTAGCCGTCGATGATGGCCCCGACCGCGCCCCGGGCCCTGGCCGCCGTCGAAAGAAGCTCACCCCAGACGCCCGTCCGCTTGGACCCGTTCGTGCTCCAAACCGCCACCGAGTGGGGCGTCAGGCTGTCGATGGCTTCTATCTCCATCTCGTAGGGATCCCTGTTCTTTTCGTAAACATCCGCGCTCAGGATGGTGAAAGCCCGGCCGCAGATGACCATGCTGGGATCCAGGGGACGAAGGTCGGCCCGCATCACCCGGTCCCGCACCCCGACCTGATCCAAGGCGTCGCTGATGACAGCCGAGAAGAGGCGCTCCTTCATCTGGGCAAAAAGCGTGGCGTCGTTCTTGGGTTGATCCACGGATTCAGGTTCCCCCATTCATGCACACTGGCCGGGTTCCCGCCGGCCTCATAGGCCCCATTCTCCCCCGTCCCCAGCTTGGCCTGCCCCGTCTCGGGCCATGCCTGGGCTTTCGCTAGGGCGACGGGGCCGCTTCCCCACCCTGCCGAGGCGGGCCAGCGCGGCTACCGATGCGGTTTCATGAAGACAGGAATCCCCCATCGACGGGCACCAGCGCACCTTGGACGTAACTGGCCAGGTCGGACACCAGAAAAAGGGCCACCCGCGCCACCTCATCCGGGTCGCCCCAGCGGCCCAGGGGCAGCCGGCTTTGAAAATCGTAGCCCGTCTTCCACAGCCCCATTTTCAGCTTCCACAAGGCATCGTTGATCATCGCCTGGGTGCCCGGCGTGCGGATCGCCCCAGGCACGATGGCGTTCACCCGGAAACCCCGGCGCCCATAATCCCGCGCCAGGCCCCGGGTGAGGGCCAAAACCCCGGCCTTGCTCACGGTGTATGGGATCATGTCTTCCTTGAACGGGAGCACCGCCTCAATGGACGAGACGTTGACAATGACGCCGCCTTTCTTCATCCGACGACGGATGAAGCCCTGGCACATCCAGACGAGCGCCTCCAGGTTGACCGCCAGGATCTTTTCCAGCAAGGCGCGGTCCAGCTTGAGAAAGTCGACGGTGGGGTAAATGCCGGCGTTGTTGATCAGAGTGTCCGGCAGAGAGTCATCGTCAAAGCGCGCCCAGAGCTCCTCCACCTGGTCCCGGGAGCCCAGATCCACCACATGAGCCTGTATCGCTTCGGTGTAGCGACGGGCCTCTTCCGCCGCGCCCGCAAGCTGCTCGCCGTCTCGATCTACCAAGATCAGCCCCGCACCCGACGCGCCCAGACGAAGCGCCATCGCCTTGCCGATCCCCGATGCGGCACCGGTGATCAGAATCCGGCGGCCCGTCAGAGAGACCAGATCGACCGTTGCTTCCATCCCGCACTCTCCTCGCTCGCTCGCAGCTTATGAAGGATAGCGTGATGCCGATTTGTAGCTTTTCAGCCAGCGAGCAATATGCCGAGGAGGTTGCGACGCATGCGACCCGTTTCGGATCTCCTGGCGCGTGCACGCCGGGCCCTCATCTTGGTGGCTCTTGTCTTTCTGGGAGCCGGGTTCGTCGCGGCTCAATCCGGATCGACGTTCGGTGTCGGCGAGCCAGGCCCGGCAGGTCCTATCTTCTCGGGCCCCCAGCAGCAGCCCTTCCTGTGCGAGACGGAAGAGTCGGGGCTCGGGCCGCCGCTGGTCGACAACCTGGCCGGCATCGGCATGCCGGTCTTCGATAGTGAGGGGAACCTCCTGGGCTACAGCCAGTATTGCAGCGCCCCCATGCAGATCCGCTACTACTACCGATCCACTGACAGCTCATTCAAGCCCCTGGACGATCGGGCCGTCCGGCCGCCCGACCTGGCCCAAACCACCACCAGCGACGGGCTCACCGTCGATTACATCGTTCGGGTGGAGTTGGGGACCATCAACCGGTTCATCTACGGCATCGCGATGCTCGCCCCGTATGACGGTACCCCACACAACCCCAACCTGCCGCGGCCCTGGAACGGCAAGCTGCTTTACTACTTCGGCGGCGGCGTGGGCATCGGCAACCGCCAGGGCCGCTTCAACCTGGACAACCTTCTCTTGCATGAAGCCCTCTCTCAGGGCTGGGCGGTGGCCCACTCGACCGGCAACGTGACCAGCAACCACTACAACCTGGTGCTGGCCGAGGAGACCATGATGATGGTGAAGGACCACTTCATCGCCCGCTACGGGCGGCCCCGGTACACCGTGGGGCTCGGGGCCTCGGGCGGCGCCATCCAGCAGTACATCATCGCCCAGAACCACCCCGGGTTGCTGGATGGTCTCGTTCCGATCAGCTCCTACCCGGACATGATCACCCAGTCCATCTACGTCGGGGACTGCGAGCTCATGGAATACCTGCTGGACCACAGCGACGACCCCCGCTGGAGGAGCATGGTGGAACGGGAGGTCTTCGAAGGCCTGGCGGGCAACGAGGAGATGGGCGCCACCGCGTGCGCCGTGGCATGGCGGGGTCTCACCCAGCTCGCCATGAACCCCTACTTCCAGAAGCCCGACCTGATGGCCCGCCTGCAGGAGCTCTTCCCGGCCGAGCTCCTGGCGACGACCCGCTTCACCCACTGGAACGACCTGCGGAACATCTACGGCGTGGATGAGAACGGCTTCGCCCCCACCACCTGGGACAACGTCGGGGTGCAGTACGGCCTCAAGTCGCTCCAGGAGGGCCGCATCAGCAAGGAAGAGTTCTTTTGGATGAACGAGGTCATCGGGGGCTGGAAACGGGCTCAGGAGATGGCCGGGGTTTCCTTCCCCTACGACGTGGAAAACCAGCGGCGGGGCGAGCCCGGCCGGCCGAACCGGACTGAAGGGAACCTGGAGGCCATCCGCCGGGCCTACCTCTCAGGGCATGTCTTCATGGGCCATGTGGATGTGCCCATCCTCGACACTCGCCACTACCTGGATCCCGTTCTCGACATGCACCACTTCCTCCAGTCTTTCGCCGCCCGGGCCCGTATCAAAGCGGCTCGGGGCTCCACTGAAAACCACGTCATCTGGGTCGCCCACCGGGAGAGCCCCTTCCCCCTGTACTGGATGGCGGTTCAGGTGATGGACCAGTGGCTGGAGAACCTGGAGAGGCACCCCGAAAGGGGGGTAGCGGGCAACCGGCCGCCTGCTGCCATCGACTCCTGCTGGGATGCGGGCGGCAACCTCATTGCCAGCGGTAACGGGGTGTGGGACGAGGGCGGGGCCTGCCGAGAAGCCTTCCCCCCGTACGAGAACTCCCGCACTCTGGCAGGGATGCCCGTGGCAGGGAACGTGTTCAAGTGCCAGCTGATGCCTCTGGAGGAGGCTGTGGAGCGGGGTTACTACCCCACCGAGGGTCCCAACGCTTTCGGGCCCGAGGACATTGAGAGGCTCCGGGCCATCTTCCCGGACGGCGTCTGCGACTACACGTTGCCCGACGCGGGTCTGCCGCCTGAACTGGCCCGGTAAACCAACTCTCTGGCCCCCACTCGGGGGTAGGGGCATCGCCCGATGGGGTGACTCGGAGGTAGCCACATCGGGCGAGAGGCAAAGGCCAATGGCCTGGGAGAGGTGCGGTCAGGTCCTCTCTACCGCTCCAGGATGAACCGCCCGCCGGCGTAGTCGAAG
>NZ_VSCV01000030.1:0-18348 GCF_047459355.1 Limnochorda sp.
GGCGCGGGTAGGGGAGAGCGCCTTCCAGGTAGGGGATCTCGATCGCGTGGGCGTAGACGGGGACTGGGGTCTGGGTCACGATGCGCCGGAGCGCCCCCACGTGGTCGGAGTGCCCGTGGGTGAGGAGGATCCGCTGCAAGGGGCCGGCGTGGAGGCGTTCCACCGCCCGGAGGATGCCCCGGGCCATGAAGGGGAGCCCCGCGTCCACCAGAGTGACGCCGCCTTCAGGATCCCGGACCAACCACACCCGCACCGGGATCAAGACCCAGACCGTGAGGCTCCAAATGTGTTCGGAGACCCGTTCCAGCCTCATCGGGGCGCCCTCGGCCTACGACGCTTTCCGCGACCTTGCCAGAATCACCCAGAGGCCGATGGCCGCCACCACCACCGGCCACCACAGGCTCAAGAAGGCCATGATGTCCCCCACCCCCGTCAGCGCCCCGACCAGGAGGAGGACCACCCCGGAGGCCAGGGCCCAGTGGCCTTCACCCCGGCGGCTGCCCACCCAGACCACCAAGAGGCCCAGGCCCAGCCCGATGAGAACCGTCGAACCCTGGAAGCCGGGCCACCAGGCGTGGGGCCAGTCAATGCCGATGCCCAGGCCCGTCATCAGGCCGCCGGGCACCAGATAGCCCGACTGGTTGGTGAGGGCGTAGAAGACCATGAAGGCGCTCCCGATGAGGGCGAGGATCACCCCGCCGCTGCCGCTCCCCTGCTCCCGGACGAGAAAGTACAGGACGATGCCCACGATGACCAGCACCAGGCCCTGGCGCAGCCGCTCCATGCCGTCATCCCCTCCCTGGTTCGCTCCCACCGTCTGCCGCGGCCGCCCTCGGCCGGCCCCTGGCGGGTGGAGGCTTCCTCGGTGATACCATATCGGCCGCCATCGCCCCGACTGGAGCCCCCGGAGGCCAGACCCGGCCCAAACCCTCTTGGAGCCCGCGCAGGGCTGTGCTATACTCAACCTTGGCACCCCGGGCACCGTACGGGCGTCGGGCCCGAAGGGTGTCGGGTGGCGTGCGGGTGTAGCTCAATGGTAGAGCGCCGGCCTTCCAAGCCGGTGACGGGGGTTCGATTCCCCTCACCCGCTCCAGATCCTGCCGCCGGCGTCCCAGCGGACGCCGGCGTTCGTTCGTTGACGCTGCCCCTCGGGCGACGGTATACTGGCGGTGGCGGCTCCGGACCTTGGGGCGGCCGGCAGCCCCTGGTGCAGCTCCGCAGGCGCCTGTAGCTCAGGGGACAGAGCAGTGGCCTTCTAAGCCAACGGTCGGGGGTTCGAATCCCTCCAGGCGCGCCAGAAAGGCGGTCCGGATCGGACCGCCTCTTTGCCAGCGGGCTTGGGGCAGGCAGGCCTTGCCTTGACGGGTGGGCACGCCCATGGTACACTTGAGAACGCACCAGCGTGGTGGGTGTAGCTCAGCTGGTTAGAGCGTCGGGTTGTGGCCCCGAAGGTCGCCGGTTCGAATCCGGTCACTCACCCCAAACCATCCCACGATGGGCCAGCGGCCGTCCTTGGGACGGCCGCTGGCGCGTTTGCAAACCTTTCGCTGGCCTCCGCGAACCCCCGGAAAACCTCTCCGATCGTTGGGAAAGTCCGCCTGCGAAGGAACCGGCTGGCGGGAATCGAATCTTTGGGGGGAGGACGATCTCCCTGCGTGACTCAACAAGGGGGGTTCAACGTGAGGCGACTTCCGATCCTGACCGGGATCCTTGTGGCTGCTCTGGCGTTGGCTCTGGCCGCTGGCCCGGCGGCTGCCCAGACCCTCAAGGTGGGTATGGTCACCGACATGGGCGGCGTCGACGACAAGAGCTTCAACCAGGGGAGCTGGGAAGGGATCGTCCGGGCCATCCGGGAGCTGGGCATCCACGGCCGGTATCTCGAGTCCCAGCAGCAGTCCGACTATGCCCGGAACATCCTCGAGTTTATCGAGCAGGATTATGACCTGATTGTGACCGTCGGCTTCCTGCTGGGCGATGCGACGCTCCACTACGCCAAGCAGTTCCCCGATCAGAAGTTCGCGATTGTCGACTACTCCTACGATCCGCCCGTTGAGAACATCCGGGACATCCTCTTCGCCACCGATGAGGCTGCCTTCCTGGCTGGCTACCTGGCCGCCGGCATGACCCAGACGGGTGTCGTCGGCACCTTCGGCGGCATCGCGCTGCCCACCGTCACCATCTTCATGGACGGCTTTGAGGCCGGCGTCAAGTACTACAACCAGGTGAAGGGGACCAACGTTCAGGTTCTCGGCTGGAACGCCAAGACCGAGCAGGGGCTCTTCGCGGGCAACTTCGAGAGCACCGACGACGGCCGGCGTCTGGCTGAGGCGCTGATGGATGAGGGGGCGGACATCATCATGCCCGTCGCCGGACCGGTTGGGTTGGGGGCCGCCGCGGCCGCCCAGGAGCGGGGCGCCATGATCATCGGCGTCGACTCCGACTGGTACCTCACCGCGCCCGAGTTCGGTGACGTCATCCTGACCAGCGTCGTCAAGAAGATGGACCAGGCGGTCTTTGACGTCATCCAGTCGGTGGCGGACGGCACCTTCACCGGCGGGCTCTACTGGGGCACCCTGGCCATGGGTGCGGTGGACATCGCTCCCTTCCACGAGTTCGAGGACGATGTCCCCGACTGGCTCAAGGAGGAGCTGGAGCAGGTCCGCCAGGGGATCATCAGCGGCGAGATCGACATCGACGCCATCCTCTATTCGTAAGGTCAACCTGGAGCGCGCCCGGGTCTCTCCGGGCGCGCTCCGCGGTTTCTGCGGGGAGCGGGTCCCCGCCACGGTAAGGTGGTGCGCCAACGGGTGGAACCGATCCTGGAATTGAAGGGCATTGTCAAACGTTTTCCCGGCGTGCTGGCCAACGACCACATCGACCTGACCCTCTACCCTGGGGAGATCCACGCCCTCCTGGGGGAGAACGGCGCGGGCAAGAGCACCTTGATGAACATCCTCTACGGCCTCATCGCCCCCGACGAGGGGTCCATTCTCATCAGGGGCGAGCCCGTCACCCTGCGCAGTCCGGCTGATGCCATCGCCCGGGGCATCGGGATGGTCCACCAGCACTTCATGCTCATCCCGGTGATGACCGTGGCCGAGAACGTCATGCTCGGCCAGGAGTCGACCCGTGGCCGGTTCTTCCTGGACACCCGCCGGGTCTCCCAGCGGATCCGGGAGCTGTCGGCCCGGTACGGGCTGGAGGTCGATCCGGATGCCCTCGTCCAGCACCTGCCCGTCGGGGTGCAGCAGAGGGTGGAGATCATCAAGGTCTTGTACCGGGATGCCCAGATCCTCATCTTGGATGAGCCCACCGCGGTGCTGACGCCCCAAGAGGTGGAAGAACTCTTCGCCATCCTCCGCAACCTGGTGAAGAGCGGCCATTCCCTCCTCTTCATCACCCACAAGCTGAAGGAGGCCCTCAGCCTGGCTGACCGGATCACCGTCGTCCGCCAGGGCCGGGTGGTGGGGACCCGCCGGCCTGAGGAGACCAGCGAGGAGGAGCTGGCGGCCATGATGGTGGGCCGAGACGTGGTCCTCTCGGTGGAAAAGGCCCCCGCCCGGCCGGGCAAGCCCGTCCTCACCGTGGACAACCTCTGGGTGGAGTCGGACCAGGGCCAGCCGGCGGTCCGAGGCGTCTCCTTTGAGGTGCGGGCCGGGGAGATCCTGGGGATTGCCGGGGTGCAGGGGAACGGCCAGACGGAGTTGATGGAGGCCCTCTTCGGGCTGCGCAAGCCCTATGCGGGGCGGATCCTCATCGACGGGCACGAAGTGACGGGAGCCTCGCCCCGGCAGCTGGCAGAGATGGGGGTGGGCTACATCCCCGAAGACCGGCAGCGGGATGGGCTGATCCTGCCTTTCCCTGTCGCCGAGAACCTGGTCCTCAACCGGTACCACCAGCCGCCCTACAGCCAGCGGGGCGTCCTGCAGCGGGACCAGATCCGCGAGAATGCCGAGCAGTTGGTGAAGGCCTTCGACATCCGGGCCAGCTCGGTCCAGGTCCCGGTCCAGACCCTGTCGGGGGGCAACCAGCAGAAGGTGATCGCGGCCCGGGAGCTCTCCCGGCCCATCAAGCTCCTCCTGGCCTCGCAACCGACCCGGGGCTTGGACGTGGGCTCCATCGAGTACATCCACAAGCAGATCGTTGAGGCCCGAGACCGGGGCGCGGCGGTGGTGGTTGTCTCCACGGAGCTGGACGAGATCCTCTCCCTCTCGGACCGGATCGCCGTTCTCTACCGGGGGCGGGTGGTCGGGTTGCTGGAGAGCCGTGAAGCGGACCGGACCCAGCTCGGACTCCTGATGACGGGGGGCTCGGTGGCATGAGCGAGCAGCAGCGGCTGGAGAGCACCACGCCGACGGGCCAGGGGCCCCGGCAGCGGAGCGGGGTGGCGGCCATCCTGGAGGCGGCCACCTCCTGGAGCCTTATTCCCATCCTGGCCGTTCTTACCGGCTTCATCATCAGCGCCATCTTCATCGTCGTCACCGATCCGGCCGTCTGGGCCGCGTGGGATGAGATCACCACCCGGCCGGGGTTCTTCTTCGCGACGGCCTGGCGGAGTGTGGCCACGGCCTTCGGGGCCCTCTTCCAGGGCGCCTTCGGCAGCCCCTACGCCCTCTCCGAGAGCTTGGTCACGTCCACGCCCTACATCTTTGCCGGGCTGGCGGTGGCCGTCGGTTTCCGGGCGGGGCTCTTCAACATCGGCGCCGAGGGGCAGCTCTTCATGGGAGCCCTGGCCTCGGTCTACGTGGGCTACGCGGTGACGGGCCTGCCCGCCTTCATCCACCTGCCCCTGGCCATCCTGGCCGGTATGGCGGCGGGCGCCATCTGGGCCGGGATTCCCGGCTGGCTCAAGGCCCGGACCGGGGCCCACGAGGTGGTCAACACCATCATGCTCAACTACATCGCTTACCGGTTGAGCGATTGGCTCCTCAACGGGCCCATGAAGCGGCCGGGTCCCGACGGCCGGCCCGGGTGGGTGCCCATCACCCCCGAAGTCCTGCCCACCGCCTGGCTGCCCCGCTTCTTCGATGAGCCGCTGAGGCTCCACTGGGGCTTTGTCTTGGCCCTCTTGGCGGCTGTGGGGGTCTGGTACCTCCTCTTCCGGACCAACTTCGGCTTCGAGATGCGGAGTGTGGGGACCAACCCCAAGGCGGCCCGGGTGGCCGGCATGCGGGTCGCCTTGGTCACGGTGGCGGCCATGGCCATCTCCGGGGCCCTGGCGGCCATGGCGGGCGTCTCCCAGACCCTGGGCGTGGACCGGTGGCTGGGCCAGGGCTTCTCGGCCGGGTACGGCTTCGACTCCATCGCGCTGGCCCTCCTGGGCAAGAGCCACCCGGCAGGCGTGGTGGCCGCCGCGCTTCTCTTCGGTTTCCTCCGGAGCGGGGCCACCCGGATGCAGTCGGCGGCCGGCATTCCCATTGACATCATCACCATCGTTCAGGCGCTGGTCATCATCTTCATCGCGGCCGAGGCTCTGATCCGGAAGATCTACCGCCTGAAGCCAGCCGCCGAGCGGACCCAGGAGGTCTTCACCCGGGGGTGGGGGAGCGCATGAGCACCTGCTGCGGCGGGAGCCACGGGAACGGACGAGGGAAGTGGATGAGGGTGGATCGCGTATGAGCCAACTGCAGCCGGTCGGTCCCGTCTCGGCCGATCTCCTCGAGGAGGCGGCCCCTGTTGTGGAGCCCAAGCGCTGGGGGCCTGTGGTGGCGTCGGTCTTGGTGGCCCTGGCCATCGCCGTCCTGTTCATCCGGGTGGTTCCCGACGGGGTGGTGACCACCTTCCGAATGGCCGGCGGCCAGGGGGCCGCGGCCCGGGTGGCCCCTTGGGTCATCCCGTCTCGGCCGGGCTTGGTTGTCCTCGCTCTCTTCGCCTTGGCCATGGCGGTCTGGGCGTACCGGGCGCCCCGGCGGGCCAACCTGGCCCTGGGCCTGGCGCTCCTCAGCTTTGTAGGCGCCTTCCTCATCTGGGCGGCGGCGGGTAAGAGCCTCAACCTGCTGGCCATGCTCCAGAGCACCCTGGTGCGGGCGGTGCCCCTCACTTTGGCGGCCTTGAGCGGTGTCATGTGCGAGCGCTCCGGTGTCATCAACATTGCCATTGAGGGGATGATGCTCACCGCTGCCTTCGGGGCGGTCCTGGGCACCACCTTGAGCGGCGGGAGCCTCTGGATCGGGCTTCTGGTGGCGATGCTCACCGGTTTGCTCATGGCCTGGGTCCACGGGGTGCTCTCCATTAAATACAAGGTGGACCAGATCGTCAGCGGCACGGTGATCAACATCCTGGCGGTGGGGCTCACCAGCTACCTGAGCGGCCGCTTCCTCCAGGATCCGGCCTTCAACTGGCTCAACCGAGCGGGCACCTTCGCCCCGGTGAAGATCCCCGTCCTCAACCGGATCCCCGTCATTGGGCCGCTGCTCTTCGAAGGGAACTTCTTCTTCTACCTGACCATCGCCCTGGTGATCGGGCTCAGCATCCTCCTCTTCCGTACCCGCTTCGGCCTGCGGGTGCGGGCGGTGGGCGAGCATCCCCGGGCGGCGGACACCTTGGGGGTCAACGTGTACCTGATGCGGTACGCGGCCGTCCTGTTGGGCGGGGTGCTCGCGGGGTTGGGCGGGGCCTACTTCACCATCGGGTCGGTGGGCCGTTTCGACGAGCAGATGACCGCGGGCCGGGGCTTCATCGGCTTGGCCGCCATGATCTTCGGCAACTGGACGCCGGCCGGGGCCTTCGGCGCCTCCCTCCTCTTCGGGTTCGCCGACTCGCTCCAGACCCGGCTCCAGATCCTGGGGATCCCCATCCCCTCCGAGTTCCTGCTGATGGCGCCGTACATTGTCACCATCGTGGTGATCTCGGGGCTGGTGGGGCGGGCCACCCCGCCGGCGGCCGACGGCCAGCCTTACGAGAAGTGAGGCGGGCCGCGTTCCGCTGGCTGGCGGGCGCTCCCCGGGGAGCGCCCGTTTCCGTATGATGGGCGGACCAGGGTGGGCGCCCCGGGCCCGAACGGCTGGTTGGACACGGCCGGGCCAGACGGGGGAGGTGCCGGTCGATGCCGGCGGATGGGGGAGGGAGACCCAGGTGAATCCTTTGGAGGCGGCGGCTGAGGCCGGGCGGCGGCTGATCCTGTTCGGCGGGGTGGTGGAACGCTCGCCGCTGGTGCAGGCGCTTCTGGCCCTGCTGGAGGGTCTGGCGGGTGGGCCCGCGGGCGATCCCCAGCGGAACGGGCCGGTGTGGGAGCGGGCCGCCCACCTTACTCGCCAAGCTTGGGCGTATGGGTTGGGCGACGGGCCGGCAGGGCCCTCCCGGGGTGCCGACGCGGCCCAGGAGGGGCCGCCCCTCTGGTTCGGGGCGGTGGTGGAGGGGCTTCTGGCCGACGAGAACCCCCTCAGCCGGGCGGTCAGCGGGAAGGCCGCCGGTCGGGAGCCTTTGGGGGAGCTCCCACCCCCGTTGCTCGCGGCGGCCGCCCACGACCTGCGCATGCTGCAGCGGCTGGCCCACTTCCGCCCCGAGGTGCTGGAGGCGGCGGTCCGGCGGTGGGAGCCGGCCTGGCCGCCCGGGACCTTGGCCGGGCTGCGGGGGACGGCGAGGCCCGGGACCGCGGGCCCCTGGCCGGACGGGGCCGCGCGGGTGGCCCAGCGGCTGGTGGGGCTGGAGGATTGGGCCCAGGCCCTCCCCGATCTGGTGGGGTACTGGCGGGTCGTGGGCTGCGGTCTTTGGGGCCAGTTCGTGGCCTTCCGCTGGGAGGGAGAGGGACGGGGGCTCCAGCCCGTCCGGGCCCTGGACCCCACCCGCCTGGAGGATCTGGTGGGCTATGAGACGGCCCGCCAGGCGGTGGTGGAGAACACCGAGCGCCTGGTCGCGGGGCGGCCGGCCCACCACCTGTTGCTTTACGGCCCCCGGGGGACGGGCAAGTCGGCCACCGTGCGGGCCCTGGTCCACACCTTCGGCCCCCGGGGGCTCCGGCTGGTGGAGCTTCCCCTGGACCGGGTGGGGGAGCTTCCCCAGCTCCTGAACCAGCTCCGGGACCAACCCCATCCCATCGTGATCCTCCTGGACGACCTGGCCTTGGAGCCCGACGATCCGGCAGCCCGCCAGCTGAAGGTGGCTCTGGAGGGGGCGCTGGAGCTCTGGCCGGAGCACGTCCGCCTCTACGCCACCTCCAACCGGCGCCACGTGGTTCGGGAGCGGCGGGGGGCCAGCTTGCGCCAGGAGGATGAGATCCACGAACAGATTTCCCTGGCCGACCGCTTCGGGATGACGGTCTTCTTCGAGGCGGCCGACCAGGCCCTCTACCTCCGGATCGTGGAGGGCCTGGCCCGGCAGGCGGGGGTCCGGATTGTGGAGGGCCAGCCCGATGGGGTGCGGCCCCGCTCGTCCGGCCAGCCGGGAGGGGCGGCGGGCCCGGCGCCCGACGGCGAGGCAGGCCGGCTTCAGCCGCCCTGGGTGGTGGACCGCCAAACCCTGGAGCGGGAGGCCCTCCAGTGGGCCCTCTGGCAAAACGAGCGCTCCCCCCGGACCGCCGCCCAATTCGTCCGGGATTGGTTGGGCCGGTGGTCTGAACCGACTTGACAGACGGAGTTCTGCGCCGTAAGGTACCTATGGGCCGCTAGCTCAGTTGGTAGAGCAGGGGACTTTTAATCCCAAGGTCCAGGGTTCGATTCCCTGGCGGCCCACCAGGTGTTGCGGAGGCCCAGCGGTGGGCCTTCGTCGCGTTTGGGCGGGACGTCGGGCACGGCCGCCCCGTCCCTGCTTTCTCAAGGTGCCTTCGCCCGGGCTGACGCGCCGCCTTCCCCCGCCACCCCGTCAAGAATGCGGATCCTTCCCATTGACCCCTCCTGCCTGGAAGGGTATCTTGGAGCCGAGTCGCGGCGCCCACTTCCATCCAACGTGAGGGACGACGAGTGGCACCCATCATTCACGTGGAAGAGTTGCGCAAGACCTACCCCGGCGGCGTGGAAGCGGTGCGGGGCCTCTCCTTCCAGGTGGAGGAGGGGGAGATCTTCGGCTTCCTCGGGCCCAACGGCGCCGGCAAGTCGACCACCATCATGATGCTCACCACCCTCCTCCGTCCCACCAGCGGTTCCATGCGGGTGGTGGGGTTGGACCCCACCGTCAACCCCTTTGCCGTCCGCAGCCAGATCGGCTACGTCTCCCAGGATCTGGCCGTGGACGACGCCCTCACCGGGCGGGAGAACCTCTGGCTTCAGGGCAACTTCTACCATCTCTCCCCGGCGGAGAACCGGCGCCGGAGCCAGGAGCTTCTGGAGCTGGTCGGGTTGGCCGACCGGGCCGACGACCTGGTGGAGACTTACTCGGGCGGCATGCGGAAGCGCTTGGACATCGCCTGCGGGCTGATGCACCGGCCCCGGCTCCTCTTCTTGGACGAGCCCACCCTGGGCCTGGACATCCAGACCCGCCGGCAGATCTGGGCCTACCTGGAGCAGATGAAGCATCAGTTCGGCATGACCCTCTTCCTTACCACCCACTACATGGAAGAGGCGGACGCTCTCTGCGACCGGGTGGCCATCATCGACCAGGGCCAGATCCGGGCGGTGGGCCGGCCGGAGGAGCTGAAGGCGGCCATCGGCGGCGATCTGGTCCACCTGAGGCTGGACGGCGCCGAAGCCCAGGCCAAAGCCCAGGCCATCCTGGAGGCCCTGCCGCCGGTCCGGTCGGTCCAGGCGGCGGACGGCCAGCTCCAGGTGGTGGTGACCAACGGCGACGACGCGGTGGTGCCCATCATCCAGGCCCTGGCCCAGGCGGGGGTGGCCCCTCACGCCATCACGGTGAAGAAGCCCACCCTGGACGATGTCTACCTGGCCCACACGGGCAAGGAGCTGCGGGCCGAAAGCGGCAGCCGGGATGAAGGGATGCAGGCCCGGATGCGCATGAGGAGGATCCGGCGATGAGCCTTCTGGAGCAGCAGGCCGTCCTGGAAGCGCCCCGGCTGGGCGTGCGAACCTGGGCGCACGACGTCTACGTGGTCTTCTGGCGGGAGATGCGGCGGTTTGTGGGCCAACGCATGCGGATCCTGGCCCTGGTGGCCCAGCCCATCATCTGGCTGGTCTTCATGGGGAACATGCTCCAGGGCCTGACGGCCGAGTTCGCCGCCTCAGCCCTCCTGGGGACCGACTCCTACGTGGCCTTCATGCTGCCGGGCATCGTGGTGATGACCGCGCTCTTCGCCGGCCTTTTCAGCGGGATGTCGGTGGCCTGGGAGCGGCGCTTCGGCTTCCTCCAGAAGATGATGGCCAGCCCCATCCCCCGGGAGGCCATCCCCCTGGGCAAGATGGCGGCGGCGGCGGTGCAGGGGATGCTCCAGGTGGTGATCATTCTGGGGCTGGGCCTCCTCATGGGCGTCCGGCTGGCCACGGGGCTGCCGGGCCTGGTGGCCGTCCTTCTCTTGAGCGGCCTCTTCGCCCTGGCCATGGCCGGCTTCTCCCTCGCCCTGGCCGCGGTCTTGCGGACCCATGAGGCCCTCATGGCCGTCATCAATTTCTTCACCCTGCCCCTCATCTTCACCAGCGACGCCATGTTCCCCCGGGCGGCCATGCCCGGGTGGCTGGCGGCCATCGCGCGGATCAACCCTGTCAGCTGGGCCGTGGGCCCGGTGCGGGATCTGGTCCTCCATGGCTGGAACTGGCCGGCCATCGCCGCGGGGGTGGTGGCCCTGCTGCTGGTGGCTGGGCTCATGACCCGCCTGGCCACCCGGGAGCTGGAGAAGTCGGTGGTGTAGAGGAAAGGCGGGCCTCCCGGCTTGAGCCGGGAGGCCGGAGGTTACCGCTGGTTCTGGCGTCCGGCCGCCTGCCGTTCGGCCCGCTCAATGGCGGCCCGCACCAAGGAGCCGGCCTCCCGGGTGGTCACCTCGCCCCAGTCCCCGTTCCGGACCTTGTTGGCGAAGCCCAGCTCCTGAGCCAGCTCGTACTTGAGCGCGTCCGACATGAGCCCGCGGCGACGAGCCATCGCGCGTCCACCTCCGTGGACCAGTCTGCCCCGCGGGCACGCGCCCGCGCGCTTGGGAATCCTGGACGGTGCTGGTGCCCTTGAAGGCTTCCGGGCCCTGTGCTTGACGCTCCCAGGCACCAATGGTATTATGACCACTGCTTCCCCCATACCGCGTCCCAGGGCGTACTGTGCCCATCGCGGGGTGGAAGCGCATCTCAACCAAGCGGGCGTGGCGAAACTGGTAAACGCGTGGGACTTAGGATCCCATGGGCTCTGCCCTTGAGGGTTCGAATCCCTCCGCCCGCACCAACCACTTCCTGCACGTGGCGGCCCGGCACGCGGGTCGGACCCGTTCCGCGGCCCCTGCGGTGCGGGGCCGAGGAAGGAACTGTGAAGAGGAGCGGTGCCGGGTGAAGACCACCCTCGAACGACTGGAACGCAGCCGAGTCAGCTTAGAGATCGAACTGGGACCCGAGCGGGTGGAGGAGGCCCTGGAGCGGGCCTACCGGAAAGTGGTCCGCCGGGTGACCATCCCGGGATTCCGCAAGGGGAAGGTGCCCCGCCGCATTCTGGAGCTGCGGTTGGGGCCGGAAGTTCTTTACGACGACGCCATCGAAGACCTGGTCAGCACCGCCTACGCGGAGGCTATCAAGGAGACGGCGGTGGTGCCCGTCGCCCCGCCCGACGTGGATGTCCTTGAGTTTGAGCCGGGCAAGGGCATGCGCTTCAAGGCCGAGGTGGACGTCCGGCCCGAGGTGAAGCTGGGCGAGTACCGGGGCCTGAAGGGGAAGCGGCCCTACCGGCCCGTGACCGAGGAGCGGGTGGACGGGGTTCTCCAGGAGCTCCGGGAGATGCAGGCGGAGCTTGTGGAGAGCGAGCACGACCAGGTCCGGGAGGGCGATTACGTCCTCGTTGATTATGAAGGAACGGTGGACGGCCGGCCCTTCGCCGGCGGCGCCGCCAAGGGGGCGACCGTCGTCGCCGGGGACCAGCCCGCGGGCTATGGCTTCGAGGCCCAGCTGGTGGGGCTGCGCCGGGGCGAGACCCGGGAGCTGACCGTCCAGTTCCCTACCGAGGGGATCCGGGAGGACCTGGCCGGAAAAGAGGCGGTCTTCCGGGTGACGGTCCACCAGATCAAGGAGCGGCGCCTCCCCGAGCTGGACGATGAGTTCGCCCGGGACGTGAGCGACAAGGAGACCCTGGAGGAGCTCCGGGCCGATATCCGCGCCCGGCTGGAGGAGGACGCGGAGAAGGAGGCCGACAGCGCCCTCCGGGACGACCTGCTCCGCCAGGTAGTGGACGCCTCCGAGGTGGAGATCCCCGCCTCCATGGAGGAGCACGAGCTGGGCCACGTCCTGCAGGAGTTCGCCGAGATGCTGGCCCGCCAAGGCTTTACCCTCGAGGAGTACTTGAAGCACGAGAACCAAACCCTTGACCAGCTGAAGGAGCGCTTCCGGCCCGATGCGGCCCGCCGGGTGAAGACCCGCTTAGTGCTGGACGCCCTGGCCGAGGCGGCAGGAATCGAGGTCAGCGAAGAAGAAGTGGCCAAGCGCATCGACGAGATCGTGGCCCGCAACGCCGCTTCTTCTGACGCACTCCGCCGCTACCTCGAAGAGCCTGAGCAAAAGGAGAGCTTGAGGGCTTCCCTCCGGGTCCGGAAGACCCTGGACCACCTGGTCTCCCTGTCCGAGGTGGAGACCGTGGAGGTACCGGAGGAGGCCCCGGCCGACGACGAGGCCTCGGAGGTGGCTGCCGCCAGCAGCGAGGATGAGGCCTCGACGACGGAGAAGGCTTCAGGAGAGGAAGCCGCGCAAGGCTGAGGGGAAGCTTCCAGGGAGCGCCTGGGAGCAGGATGCATCCATCCACGCAGGGACGCAGAGCATAGAGTGAACGGAGGCGACACGGCAGGATGGGGTACCTGGTGCCGATGGTGGTCGAGCAGACCAATCGTGGCGAGCGGGCATACGATATCTACTCCCGCCTCCTGAAGGAGCGCATCGTCTTCATCGGGGGGCCCATCAACGACCAGCTGGCCAACCTGGTCATCGCCCAGCTGCTCTTCCTGGAGTCGGAGGACCCGGAGAAGGACATCTCG
This sequence comes from Limnochorda sp., assembly GCF_047459355.1. Classification (NCBI taxonomy): domain Bacteria; kingdom Bacillati; phylum Bacillota; class Limnochordia; order Limnochordales; family Limnochordaceae; genus Limnochorda; species Limnochorda sp. The sequence continues at coordinate 13,037 of NZ_VSCV01000030.1, forward strand.
GTTTACATCAATAGCCCAGGCGGGCACGTCTACGCCGGCCTGGCCATCTACGACACCATGCAGCATGTCCGGCCCGCCGTCTCCACCATCTGCCTCGGGTTGGCGGCCAGCATGGCGGCCGTGCTGCTGGCGGCCGGGGCGCCGGGCAAGCGGTACGCCCTGCCGTACTCCCGGATCATGATCCACCAGCCGTGGGGCGGCGTGCAGGGGCAGGCGGCCGATATTGAGATCGAGGCCCGGGAGATTCTGCGGACCAAGCAGAACCTGAACGAGATCCTCTCCCGGCACACCGGGCAGCCGCTCGAGAAAGTGGAACGGGATACCGATCGGAACTACTATATGTCCGCGGAGGAAGCGAAGGAGTATGGTCTGATCGACTCCATCCTCGTCCGGGATCACTCGGGGCAGAGGTAGAGGGGTGGTACTACCATGTTCAAGTTCGGGGACGAGAAGGGCCAGCTCAAGTGCTCCTTCTGCGGCAAGGCCCAGGAGCAGGTCAAGAAGCTGATCGCCGGCCCCGGGGTCTACATCTGCGACGAGTGCATTGAGCTCTGCAACGAGATCATCGAGGAGGAGCTCAATGACGACGTCGAGGTGGAGCTGGACAGCCTCCCGCGCCCCAAGGAGATCAAGGAGATCCTGGACCAGTACGTCATCGGGCAGGAACGAGCCAAGAAGATCCTCTCGGTGGCTGTGTACAACCACTACAAGCGGATCAACTCGGGCGTCCGCATCGACGATGTGGAGCTCCAGAAGAGCAACATCCTGATGCTGGGCCCCACTGGCTCGGGCAAGACGTTGCTGGCCCAGACGCTGGCCAAGATCCTGAACGTCCCCTTTGCCATCGCCGACGCCACCTCTCTCACCGAGGCGGGATACGTGGGCGAGGATGTGGAGAACATCCTCCTCAAGCTGATCCAGGCGGCCGAGTACGACGTGGAGAAGGCCGAGCGGGGCATCGTCTACATCGACGAGATCGACAAGATCGCCCGCAAGTCGGAGAACCCCTCCATCACCCGAGACGTCTCGGGCGAGGGGGTGCAGCAGGCGCTGCTGAAGATCCTGGAGGGGACGGTGGCCAGCGTGCCGCCCCAGGGGGGCCGGAAGCACCCCCACCAGGAGTTCATCCAGATCGACACCACGAACATTCTCTTCATCTGCGGCGGCGCCTTCGACGGTCTGGAGAAGATCATTGAGCGTCGGATCGGCCAGCGGAGCATGGGCCTCACCGCCGACATCCAGCCCCGTACGGAGCATCACGTGGGCGAGCTGCTCCGCCAGATCATGCCGGAGGACCTGCTCAAGTACGGCATGATCCCCGAGTTTGTCGGCCGGGTGCCCATCATCGTCTCCCTTGATCCGCTGGATGAGGATGCCTTGGTGCGGATCCTGGTGGAGCCCCGCAACGCCCTGGTGAAGCAGTACACCAAGTTCCTGGAGCTGGATGGCGTCGAGCTGGTCTTCGAGGATGCGGCCCTGCGGGCCATCGCCCGGAAGGCCATGGAGCGGAAGACAGGCGCCCGGGGCCTGCGGGCCATCTTGGAGGAGACCCTCATCGACGTCATGTACGACATCCCCTCCCGGACCGACGTGAAGCGGTGCGTTATCACCGCCGGGGTGATCGAGGGCCGGGAGGAGCCCCACCTGTACCCCGAGATCCGCAAGGCCAAGGAGGAGACGGCCTGAACCCCCCACTGGGCCTGGGTCAGTTGGCCAACCTTGGCAGCCCTGGAGGCACCCGCTTCCAGGGCTGCTTTCCTTTGGATGAGGCGGCCCACCCTCGGGACAGACTAGCGGTTGGGCCCTGGCCCTGCCGCGCGGGCTTTGGGGCACGTTACCCGAGGGGGGTCCGCCATGGAGTGGATCAGCCTGCTCAGCCTGGTCAACCTCTTTTTTGGCGTCGTCATCGGCCTCTACTTTTGGAACCTGCTCCGGGCCCAGCAGGTGAACCGGAGCGCGGTGGAACGGGAGTCCCGCCGGGAGCTGGAGAAGCTCCAGCGCCTGAGGGCCATCTCCCTCACCGAGCCCTTGGCCGAAAAGACCCGGCCCACCCGCTTTGAGGAGATCATCGGCCAGGAGGACGCCCTCACCTGCCTGAGGGCCGCGCTCTGCGGGCCCAACCCCCAGCATGTGCTCCTGTATGGGCCGCCCGGGGTGGGGAAGACGGCGGCCGCCCGCCTGGTCTTGGAAGAGGCCAAGCGGAACCCCCGTTCCCCCTTCAAGGCGTCGGCCCGCTTCGTGGAGATTGACGCCACCACCGCCCGCTTCGATGACCGGGGCATCGCCGACCCCCTCATGGGGTCGGTCCACGATCCCATCTACCAGGGCGCGGGGCCCATGGGCATCGCCGGTATTCCCCAGCCCAAGCCGGGCGCGGTGACCAAGGCCCACGGCGGGGTCCTCTTCATCGACGAGATCGGCGAGCTCCACCCCATCCAGATGAACAAGCTCCTCAAGGTGCTGGAGGACCGGCGGGTCTTCCTGGAGAGCGCCTACTACTCCAGCGAGGATCCCAACATCCCCTCCCACGTCCACGACATCTTCCAGCACGGCCTCCCGGCCGACTTCCGGCTCATCGGCGCCACCACCCGCATGCCCCATGAGATCCCCCCGGCCATCCGCTCCCGCTGCGTGGAGATCTTCTTCCGGGCTCTCACGCCCGACGAGGTGGGGCTCATTGCCCAGAACGCGGCGGCCCGGATCCGCTTCCAGCTGGAGCCCGGCGCCCTGGAGGTGATCAAGGAGTACGCCACCAACGGGCGGGAGGCGGTCAACCTGGTCCAGATCACCGCCGGGGTGGCGGAGATGGAGGGGCGCTCCGTCATCCGCCGGGCCGATGTGGAGTGGGCGGTCAACGCGGGGCACCACTCGCCCCGGCACCAGCCCCGGGTGCCCGACAGCCCCCAGGTGGGGGTGGTCAATGGCCTGGCCGTCTCCGGGCCCAGCATGGGGACCCTCCTGGAGGTGGAGGCGGTGGCGGCGCCGGCCGCCGCTGGCCAGGGCCGGCTCACCATCACCGGGGTGATGGAGGAGGAGGAGATGGGCGGTCCGGGGATGACCCTGCGCCGGCGGAGCCAGGCCCGGTCGTCGGTGGACAACGTGCTGACCGTCCTCCGGACCCATCTGGGCATCAAGACGGAGGAGTACGACATCCACGTCAACTTCCCCGGCGGGGTGCCCATCGACGGGCCGTCGGCCGGCCTCGCCATGGTCACCGCCATCTACTCGGCCATCACCGGCGAGCCCGTCCGGCCCGATGTGGCCATGACGGGGGAGGTCTCGGTCCGGGGGCTGGTCCGGCCGGTGGGCGGGGTGGTGGCCAAGGTGGGGGCGGCCAGGCTGGCGGGCATCCGGCGGGTGGTCATTCCCCGGGAAAACTGGCAGGAGATCCTCCAGCAAGAGGCGGGCGAGGCCATGGAGATCTGCCCGGTGGAACGGGTGGAAGAGGTCCTGCGCCTGGCCTTGCTCCGCCACGCGGAGGAGCCCCTGAGCCCGGTGGAGCCCCGGCGGCCTGAGGCGCCCCCGGCCCAGCCGGTGGCCGCGGAACCGTCTCAGAAGGAGTACCGTCCCGAGCCGGCCTCCGATCTCCGCCCGCCGGCCGCCTCCGCGTCGGGCTGACGGTGGCTGGCCAGGGCGACCAGCCCCGCGGCCAGGGCAAAGGTGGTGAAGAGGGCGGGAAAGCCCAGCCCGTCGGCGATGGCCCCGGCCGTGAGGGAGCCTACCCCGATGGCCAGGGCCTCACTGCCGTCCAGGAAGCCCATGGCCGCGCTCCGCTCGGTCGGGGCCGTCTCCCGAGCGATCTGCCAGATCACCCCGGTCCGGGCGACGGTGTAGAGGGGGAGGGCGTAGAGCGCGGCCATCACCAGCGGGTCCCGCCAGCTGGTCATGATCACGTAGGTGATGCCATACGCAGTGGCCGCGGCGGGCAGGAGCCGCTCGGGCCGGAGGCGGTGGCTGAGGCGGCCGAGCGCCCAGTAGGTGGCCACACCCAGGAGGGTGGAGAGGGTGAGGGAGGCGCCATAAAGGCGCTCGCTGCCCCCCAAGATGCCCGTCAGGTAGATCCCGTAGACGGTGAAGGTCCCCTCGGAGGCGACGGTGAGGGTGGCGAAGGCGACCAGGGCCCGCCAGATCCGGGAGCTCGCCACGGCCTTGGCCAGGTCCAGGAGGCGAGGCATCGCCTTCTCCTCTCGGGCGGCCGCCGGGACCTCCGGCAGGGCCATCAGGATCAGGAGCAGCTCGCCGGCGATCAAGCCCGCCGCCAGGGCCAGCAGGAGTTGGAACCCCTCGGGTCGGGTCCCCACCCATGAGATGGCGGCGCCGCCCACCAACCAGCCCAGGGATTCGGCCTGGAGCCAGCCGGCCAGGCTCCGGCTGGTTTCCCCGGAAGCCAGGAGGGAGACCAGGCTCTTGGAGAGAGGGGCCACCGCCGAGAAGAGGAGGGAGCCGAGGCTGACGGCCAGGACCGCGGCCCACGGCTCGGTGAGGCGCCCCAGAAGGAGCAGGACGGCCAGGAGGGCGGCAAAGCCCAGGACCAGGTAGGGCTTGATCCGGCCCGACCGGGAGCTGGCCGCTCCCCACGCCCCCGAGCCCACGAACCGAACCAAGGCGGGGATGGCGGAGATCAACGCGAGCACCGTCAGCCGCTCTTCCCCCGCGCTGTGGAGGCGGATGGGGAGATACCCGAAGATGATCAGCTCGGCCACGGCCCGCACGAAGCCCGTGCCCGCCACCGCTAGCCGCGCGGCGGCCGAAAACGGGGTGGGCCCGTCAGGGTGCGCCATGGGGAGGTCGCTCCTTTCTGCTCACCGGTCTTTCCCATTCCACGGGGCTCGTTGCCCTCCTGCCGGGCCGCTGCGCCAGGCCCCTCTCGAGGTGGTTGAGCGCGCGCGGGCGAGAGCCACCGCGCCCTGGGGGCCCGGCGCCGGGAGGCGCCTCGCGCCTTCCGCCCACCCCGCCAGTGCCCACTATGCCTGAGGCTCCCAGACAGGGCGGTGGCAGGAGAGGAAGAAGGACGGGCCACCTGGAAGGATAGAGCAACACGTTTCAGCCTGCAGGGGGTCCAGCCATGGCCAGGAGCACGCGGCCGTTCGAGCAGTTCTTCGCCTACCGTCGGTACTTCACCAGCCTCGCTATGGCCCCCCGGGGCGACCGGGTGGCCTACGTCACCGACGCCTCGGGCCAGTTCAACCTCTGGATCCAGCCGTGGGAAGGGGGCTGGCCCTCCCAGCGGACGGCCTTCGAAGAGCAGTCCGTCCGGGAGATCGCCTGGTCGCCGGTGGAGGACCGGATCATCTTCCTGGCCGACCGACACG
>NZ_VSCV01000061.1:0-4148 GCF_047459355.1 Limnochorda sp.
CCGCCGCGCCCAGCCCCCACAAGGAGGCGGGGATGGGCGTCTTCACCCGCTTGGCCAGAAGCATGACCCCGACGGTCACCAGGGCGATGAGGGGCTCCTGGCCCGCGGCCTCCAGCTGGGAGAGGAAGAGGAGGGTAGCGATCCCGGTGGTGAAGCCTGAGATGACCGGCTGGGGGAGGTACTTGACAAAGCGGCCCAGGCGGAAGAGGCCCAACAGGATCTGCAGGACCCCGGCCATGGCCCCCGCCAGGAGCATCCCCTCCACCCCGTAGCGGGAGACCACGTCGACCAAGATCACCGTCATGGCGCCGGTGGGTCCGCTGATCTGATACTCGCTCCCTCCGAACAGGGAGGTTACAAAGCCGGCAAAGATGGCGGCGTACAAACCGGCGGCAGCTCCCGCGCCGCTTCCGATCCCGAAGGCCATCGCCAGCGGGAGGGCCACCACGGCCACGCTGAGACCGGCCATCACGTCCCCGCGGAGACGCTCCCAACGGAGACGACTCGAAAGGGTCAAAGGCGTCACCTCGTCATGTCGTCGATGATGCAGTCGATGATGTGCCTCAGGATGAACGTCCTTCAGGCATCAGGAACAGACCGGGGACCCACGGAAGGCGGTCGGGCTGGAAAGAAAAAAGCGCATGCCCAGCCCGCAAAACCAGGCTGACCATCCGCTTGGTCACTCCTACGGGGTTAGCTGACGGGCTCGGGTCACCAAGTGGCCCTACCTGACCAGGCCAGGATTCACCCCAGAGACGTGTGGGTCCCCCGCGCCCGGGGACGGGCTTCGGAGATGGGTTTCCTCGATGAATCAAAGCGTCTTCTAGTCTACCATGCCTGGGAGGAAAATCAAGGAGCGGTGGAGGTTCTGGGCCGCCGGCACCCGGCGGCCCACGGCCAGCGTGGTCCTCCCGGCCACGGGCCTCCCGCCACCACCCCCGCCTGCCCGAGGGGCGCTTCCGGCGGTCTGCTACGCCCCCTCGGCCAACCGTTCCTCCAGTTGGGCCATGATCTTCACCGAACTGCTGGCCCCGATCCGGGTGGCCCCAGCGTCGAGCATGGCCAGCACCGTTTCAATGTCCCGGATGCCGCCCGAGGCCTTCACCCCCACCTGGTCGCCGACGGCCCGCCGCATGAGCCGCACGTCGTGGAGGGTGGCGCCGCCGCTGCCGAACCCGGTGGAGGTCTTGACGAAGGCCGCTCCCGCGTCCACCGCCAAACGGCAGGCCGTCCGCTTCTCCTCGTCGGTCAGGTAGCAGGTCTCCAGGATCACCTTGACCGCCTTGGGCGCCGCGGCCCGGACCACCTCCTGGATGTCCCGCTGGGCGAGCTCCAGATCGCCGGACTTGATGGCCCCCAGGTTGAGCACCATGTCGATCTCCTCGGCCCCCTGCTCCACCGCTTCCGCCGCCTCATGGACCTTGGTGGCGGTGGTGGTGGCCCCCAGGGGAAAGCCCACCACGGTGCAGACGGCGATGCCGGTGCCGGCCAGCTCCTGGGCGGCCAGCTTCACGTAGCTGGGGTTGACGCAGACGCTGAAGAAGCCGTGCTCCACCGCCTCCCGGCAGACCTTCCGGATCCCTTCCACATCAGCCCGGGGATCGAGCAGGGTGTGATCAATGGTCCGTGCGATCTCGGCTTTGCTGGGTAACGCAGCCTGGTTGGCCGCTGCCATTGGTCCTTCGCCTCCCTTTGGGTCTCCCTTAGGCCGTCTCCTGGCGACCGGCCTTGACCAACTCCAACGCGGTAAACTGGTCCGTCACCAAGGTGTTGAAGTAGCCGCCGAGGAGGCCGCCGCGGATGGCCTGGCGCTTCTCCACGCCCCCAGCCACGGCAATGGCGTACCGCTTCTCTTTCAACTCGGCGAGTTCGATGCCAATGGTCCGGCTGTCCAGCTCCCGGTCACAGATCTGGCCCCGGCTGTCGTAGTAGCGGCCGATGACGTCCCCGACCGCGCCCCGCAGCTGGAGCTGCTGGAGCTCGTGGAGCTGGAGGTAGCCGCTCTGGACCAAGACCGACTCGACCCCGATGACCCCCACGCTGAACAAGGCGACGGACGCGTTCCGGGCCAGGTCCAGCACCGTCTTGGTGGCCGGATCGCTCTCCAGCTCCCGGCGTAAGGCGGGCATCCGCACAATGGCCGGAACCGGCAGCACGTAGGCGGTGGCCCCGAAGGCCTGCGCAAACCGCCCCGTGACGTAGTTGGGGTAACCAGGCAGGTCGGCCCGGTTCAACCCCCCGTTCAGCTGGACGACCGAGACCCCTCGCTTGGTCATGGGGTGGAGGCGGCGGGCGATCTCGCCCATGGTTCGCCCCCAGGAGACGCCCACGATGTCGTTGTCCCGCACCACATCGGCTAGGAGGCCCACCACCGCCTGGGCGAGCAGCGGCCGAACGGCCGGTTCCGATTCCAGTTCCGTGGGCACGACGATGGCCTCTTTGAGGCCGTAGGTCTCCTTCAGCGCCTGGCTCAGCTTCTCCGCCCGCTCCGTGGGATCATGGATCACCACGGTGACGATGCCCCGTTCCCGCGCCTCGCGCAGCATGCGGGAGACGGTGCTCCGGGACGTTCCAATCCGCTTGGCGATCTCACCCTGGCTCAAGCCGTGGTCGTAGGCGAGACGGGCGACTTTGACCAGAACTTCCACCCGCTGTTCTCCTGCTGTGGTCACTGAGCCACCTGCTTTCCGTCGCTGGCCCGTGGTCGGATGCTCTGCATGGGGACCAAAATCGAAGCTGCCGTTCCCCGTTTGCCATTATACCGACAACCCGCTCGTCTGCAGGTGGCCGGGGGCCGGAAGCCCCAAGTTCCCCCTTGTGAAAAAACGTGCAATCCTATCCGGACAAAAAATGCATTCGCCGGAAGGAAGTTGAACCCTCTTCGTCGAACAGCGCAACACAGATCAAATCAGGTTGCACATTTTTGCAGCAACCGCTCGCTCCGGGAGGTGCGGGGCGCCAGGCGGGGCGGCCCGCAGCCGGGAGGGTCGGAGCCAGTCCGTCTGGCTTTTCCAGCGGGAGTCACGTGAAGAGGGAGTTGGGTGCCAATGAAAGCCGCTGTTCTTCATGGACCAGGGGATCTCCGTTACGAGGACGTGCCAGACCCTGCCCCGGGGCCGGGCGAGGTGCTGGTCCGGGTGCGCCGGGCCAGCGTGTGTGGTTCGGACATCTACCGCATTACCGGACCGGGCGGCGCCTACCACTACCCGCTGATTCCGGGCCATGAGTTTTCTGGGGAGGTTGTGGGCGCGGGGCGGGATGGGCAACGGGTGACGGTGATCCCGCTCATCCCCTGCCGCCAGTGCGAGCCCTGCGAGCGGGGGCAGTACAACCTGTGCGACCGGTACTCCTACCTGGGTTCCCGCCGGGATGGGGGGTTTGCCGAGTACGTGGCCGTGCCCGAGGCCAACCTGCTGCCCGTCCCGGACTCGGTGGAGTTTGAAGAGGCGGCGACGGTGGAGGCCGCTGGCGGCGCCCTCCACACCATCCGGCGGGCCAGCGTGCAGCCCGGCGCCCGAGTGGCCATCTTCGGAGCGGGCCCCATCGGCCTTTGCGCCACCCAGTGGGCGCTTCTGCTGGGGGCCAAGCAGGTGATCGTCGTCGAGCCCGTGGAGCGGAAGCGCCAGCTGGCCATGGAGCTGGGCGCTTCGGCCACCATCGACCCGACCGAGGGTTCGGCGGCTGACATGATTCGCGAGTTGACCGACGGGGAGGGCGTCGATGCGGCGCTCGAGTTTTCGGGGAGCCCCGGCGGCCAGTCGGAGTGCATTGCGGCCCTGAAGAAGCGGGGGGTGGCGGTCTTCTACGGGATCAGCCACCGGGGCCTCGAGCTCTCGCCCGCCCACGTCGACCGCATCCTGCGGCACGAGTTGACGGTGCGGGGTTCGTGGAACGCCGACTTCAGCGCCACCGCCTCCAACGACTGGCGCATTGCCCTGGACTTCATCGCCCGTGGCCGTCTTCGGACGCGCCCGTTGATCACCCATCGCTTCCCGCTCTCCGAAGCCCCGTCGGTCTTTCACCAATTGGCCCAGCCGGGTCACGAGATGATCAAGGTCGTCTTCGAGGTCGCCTAGCCTGATCGGGTGAGGCCCTCGGGACGGCGGTCGGCTGGGCGGGGTCTTCCGGGGAGCGGAGCACCTGACATT
>NZ_VSCV01000062.1:0-4046 GCF_047459355.1 Limnochorda sp.
GGTACCAGGGCTCCCGGGAGCCTGGCTTCAGAAACCGCCGCCCCCTCCGCTCTCCTTTTCGGCTTCGTCGTCTGGTTCGTCGCCGTCGTCTGGTTCGTCGCGGCTCAGGAGGAAATCGAAAGCATCGGGGTCCAGCTCGGGGTTGAGGTCTTCCCCCTCTCCGGCGGGGATGGGCAGGGTCTCGAAGGGATCCTCCACCATCAGCTCCTGGAGCTCCACGTCGGCCTCGGGAAGATCCAGGAGGAGCCGCAACACCTTCCGCATGAGGCTTCGGGTGGGGGTCCAGATCTCCACCGAGTCGCCGGCCAGGTGGATCTCCCCCGCGCCCCGGAAGGAGGGTGGGGTCTCCAGCCACGAGGCCCACTGGTAGCTCTCCTTGGGCCATCGCAAGAGGACCTCGCCAGAGCTCGCCTGAGGCGGGCCGGCCTCCAGTTCAGGGAAGGCCTGGATGAGCTGGGCTTGGAGCGCCGGAAGGTTGTGGTGGCGCAGGCGGGCGGTGCAAAAACAGGGCGGTTCCTCTTCCAGCTCCGCCCAGGGGTCGTCGTCGCTCATCAGCCAGTCGAGCTGGGCCTGCAGGTGGACCTCCCATCCGGGTTGGCTCGGATCGAGCGGATCGAACGCCCACTCGTCGGGCCCGTGGTGCGCCGCTTCCATGGTCCTTCCTCCTCGTGGTCTCGCCGACCAGTCTCCAGGACCCCCAGGGTCCGGACCTTGCCACAGGCTCCGTGCCTATGCTAGCATAGATTGTGCTTTGGTGTCTGCGCGCCGGCATCGGCTTGGCCCCGTAGCTCAGTGGATAGAGCGCCGACCTCCTAAGTCGGGCGCGCAGGTTCGATTCCTGCCGGGGCCACCAGATGAGCCTCCCCGCGGGCACCCGGTCGCTTCGTGCGGCTCCCCGAGAGGATCTCTCGGGGTTTTTCTTTTCCCTGCCCAAGCCCCCCGGCAGCCACTCCCACGGATAGCCTCACCCGGTCCAGGCTCATCCTTCTAACCGGCGTGAATCCCCAAGGCGGCACCCCGGCGGGGCCGGGCCGCCTGGTGAGGGGGCAAGGGCATGCAGCACGACGAGTTTATCGGTCATGTGCAGCATCGAGCCCGGCTCGCTTCCCGGGGTGAGGCGGAACGGGCGACGCGGGCGGTCCTGCAGACCCTGGCCGAGCGGCTTACGGGGGGCGCGGCGGAAAACTTGGCCGCTCAACTGCCTCCCCAGCTCCAAGCGTACATGCACAAGGGCGACATGGAGGCGGCGGAAGAGCTGACCCTCGACGAGTTCTTCCACCGGGTGAGCGAGCGGGAAGGGGTGGATCTGCCCAAGTCTGTCCACCACGCCCGGTGCGTGGTGGACGTCTTGAAGGAGGCCGTCTCCCCCGGGCAGATCGAGAAGGTGCGGGCCCAACTCCCCGACGGGTGGGCCTCCCTGTTCGACTCGGGGAGCGAGGGCGACATGGATGTGGAGTGACGGGCACGGCCGGCCGCCCAGCGCGCCCCCTTCTTGACGGGCTCCCCTAAAGGGCCCGAGGGTTAGAGGGCCAGGCCCAGCGCCTCGGGCCGCGCTTGTTCGAACTGCCGGGGCAGAAGGAGAACCTCCCGATCGCCCCACCGCCAGGTCAAGGTGGGCCCACCGGTGCCGTGACCGATGGCGTTCACGTCGGCCAGGCCGAGCAGGCGGTCACCCCGCAGGCGGTAGATCTTCAGGTGGTGGGTGTACAGGTCGGGACGGACGTGCCGGGCGATCAGCTCCCGCCGGCCGTCACCATCCAGATCGGCCGCGAAGAGCCCCGCCCAGCCGAGGCCGCCGTTCTCGGGCGTGCGGGCCACCGGCTGGAAGGCGCCGTCTCGCCAGGCCAGCACCTCCACGACGCCGCCCTCGCCCACGACCAACTCCGGCCGACGATCCCCCGTCAGATCGAGCAGGGCCCAGGCAGGAGGCAAGTGGTACGGGCCCCCCCGACGGGCCAGGGTGCGCTCCCAGGCCAGCCGGTACCCGGCCCCAGTAGGCACCCAGACGCTCAGGTGGGTCCGCCCGTCCCCGAGTCGGGCCCCCACCAGAAGCCAGGGCCAGTCCTCCTCTTCCGGCCGCCAGGCTTCCACCCGGAGCTGGTCCAACTCGGCCGCCCCGCCCCCCAGCAGGGCGGCCAGGGGCAGCCCTCGCTGGCCGGCCCGGGTGGTGAGGCGCAGCTCGGCCCCGCCGTCGGTGCGGGTCACCTCCAGCCGGTCCAGGAGCCCATCCCCGTCCAGATCTTGGACGGGGTTGGCGATCAAGGGCGACGGGGTCTCAGGGAGGAACCCGCCCCGGGCCTCGTACCGCTCCAGGAGCTCCCCCGGCGCTCGGACGAAAGCGTCCCCCGCCCCGTCCCAGAGCCACCCTTCCAGGGGCCCGTCCCATTCGGACCGGGCCAGAAGCTCCACCGCGCCGTCGCCATCGAGGTCGGCGAGGGCCACCAGAGGCCCCAGGTCCTGGGTGCGGCCCACCTCCACGGGCCTCCCTGAACCGGGATCGTACCGGTAGAGGGCGGTGATCAAGGCCGGCAGGGGTTCCTGGCCTTCGGCTTCCCCGGCCATGCCCTGAAGCACCAGCTCATCCAGGCCGTCGCCGTCCAGGTCACCGAGGAGAGCCCGGAAGCCGCCATACCCCCAGAGCTCAGAACGCCAAACGAACTCAGCACTGCCCCCGGCTCCCCTGGTGGTTCGGGCGATGACCACCCAGCCGCCCAGAATGATGAGAAGGCCCAGGGCCAGAAGGCCCGCTCGCCGCGCCATCGACGCTCCCCCCACCTCCGACTCTCCAGTCCCTTCGGGCCTGGGGAGCCCCGCTCCTACCCAGCGGAGGCGGCAAATGATGGCGGCCGTGGCTTTTACGGCAGGGCGCTCAAAGCCTGGTAGAGGAGGACACCTCCGTTGATCCCCAGGGAGTGGGCCTCCTCGTCGTGGCCATGGCGGCCGGTCATCCATTCATCCCAGGAGAGGAAGACGCCAAGGGTGTCGTGGGTGAGGCTGAAGATAAAGCCGTCGGGGTGGTGCATCAGCCCCCGGATCTGGATCCCCATGCGGGTGACCACCTCGCCTGGGATGGTGAGGGCTTCAGCCCGGGCGTCACCCCGCCCGAAGGTGGCCCGCCCCACCCAGGTGGTCACCGTCACCAGGTCGCCCGTCCGCCCCAGGCGGTAGCCCACCCGCCCCGCCTCCACCGCCTCGAGGACGGCTGGGCTTTGGACGGGCAGGACCAGCTCGGCCACCGACACCCGGAGGTGAGGCTCCAGCGCTCGCCACGGGATGGCGCCCTCGCCCGCGAGCAGGCCTTGCAGGGCCTCGTCCACCCGCCGGGCCACCTCGATCCCGAAGGCCATGGCCCCGTGGAAGCCCTCGGCGGCCGCGGCCGGGACCACATCGCCTCCGGCGCCGGTGAGGAAGAAGGCGGTGCCCCCGTGCCATTCCTCCAGCGCCGCGCGCAGCGAGCCGACCCAGTCGGGGGAGATCCAGCGGTTCTCAGGGCCTAAGACCCGGGGCGGGATCCCTGCGTTGATGAGGGTGGCCACCACTGGCCCTCCGGGGCGGCGAGCCACCAAGAGGGAGAGGGTCTCGTCGGTGAAGGCCCAGCCCCGCCGGTTCTCCCCCAGGCCCCGGGCCCGAAAGCTCGCCATCGCCAGCTCCACCGGCTCCAGGCGCGCCACCGCCAGCTGGGCCGCCGCGACGGCCCGCTCCCGCACCAGGGTCCGGTACCCATCGGGGGCACCGCCCCACAAACCCAGCAGGTCTGGCGCCGCATGGGTGTGGGTGGCCGCCACCCAGATCCGGTCCTGGGGCCACCCGGTGGCCGTCGCGGCCTCGGCGCGGATCCGGGCGGACAGCTCTTGATCAAAGCCGGGCAGATCCAGCACCAAAAGGAGCAGGCGCTCGGCCCCGGCGGTCAGGGCGAGGGCCCGGGCGGTGATCGGGGTGTGGATCCCAACGGCCACCCGCCCGCCATCGTACCCGCCCAGGGAGAGGCCGTCCTCCAGATCTTGGGACCTGGGGGCGATGGAGAAGACGGCCGCCCCGGCCTGCCA
>NZ_VSCV01000063.1:0-3993 GCF_047459355.1 Limnochorda sp.
GCACCTGATCCAGCGGGAGGACGCTGGTGACCAGCCTCCCGACGGGGACAGCCCCCGACGCGATCAGGTGGAGGGCCAGGGCATTCTGGGCTGCCGTCGAGGCGTGCGCCCCGGCAACCCGGATCTCGCCGTAGTGGATCAGGTTGGTGTCGAGGGTGACCGTGGTCCCTTTGGGCAGCCCGGCGAAGAGCAGCAGCCGCCCCCGACGCCGGCACATCTCCAGGGCCTGAGCCTGGACCTGGGCCACCGGCGCGGCGACGATGACCACGTGGGCCCCCGCGCCGCCGGTCAGATCCCGGACCGCCTGGACCGGATCGACGTCCGCCGAGCAGACGGTCTGGGTCGCCCCCAGCTCCTCCGCCAGGCGGAGCCGATCCGGCGAGAGATCGATGGCGATGACCTCCGTGGCACCCTGGAGCTTGGCCAGCATCACGTGGAGGGAGCCGATGGGGCCCATGCCGATGACGGCCACCGTCTCGCCGGCCCGGATCTGCACCTGGGCTTGTCCATTGATGCAGCAGGCGAGGGGCTCGGCCAGGGGAACCTGCTCCGGTGGGATCCCCGCCGGGACCTTGACGATGTTGGCCCTCGCCCTGCGGGGAACGGCGACGTACTCCGCGAACCCGCCATCCCAGTCGATGCCGATGGTCTGCAGATCGGCGCACATGTTGGTCGCCCCGGTCAAGCACTCGGGACAGAGACCGCACCCGACGGCGGGCGCAATCAGCACGGGCTCACCGGCGGCGAGATCCCGGACCGAGGGGGGCACGTGCTCCACCACGCCGAAGATCTCGTGACCAGGAATCCTGGGCTCGGTGACGCGGGGGTTCCCCTTGGTGTAGAGCTTGGTGTCCGTCCCGCAGATGCTGCACGCCTCAACCCGGACGATGATGTGCTCGTCGTCGGGACGGGGGGTCGGCCGCTCCTCGAGCCGGATGTCCCTGATGCCGTAGTAGACCGCCGCTTTCATCTGCTCCCCTCCCACGTGATCATGCAGCTCGCCTTGCCCTGGCCGCCGTCAGATGGCCGACAGCCCGCCGTCCACCACGATGTACTGGCCGCTCATCCAATCCGACTCCTCCGACGCGAGGAAGAGAACAGAGCCGACGTGGTCCTCGGGCTCGCCCAGCCGGCCCAAGGGGATGTTGCTCTCCAGGGCCTTCCGGGTGACGGGGTCCTCCATGGCCGCCTTGCCCAGAGGCGTGAGGGTGGTCCCAGGCGTGATGGCGTTGACGTTGATGCCCCGCGGGGCCAGCTCGACGGCCATGGCCCGGGTCAGGGAGAGGACGGCACCCTTGGAGGCGCTGTACGCCGCGTGGTTGGGCTCACCCACGATGGCCGCCTTGGAGGAGACGTTGATGATCTTCCCCTTGCCCTGCTTGATCATGATGGGCACGACCACCTGGCTCATGAAGACGACGCCCATCACGTTGACGGCGAACATGCGCTGCCAGGCCTCTTCCGTCTCCTCCCAGAAGTTGCCCCCGCTGTGGACGCCGCTGTTGTTCACCAGGACGTCGATCCGGCCCCAGCGGGCCATGACCTGGTCGACGGTCGCCTGGCACTCGCTCTTGGAGGAGACGTCGGTCTTGAAGAAGACCGCCGACCCACCCGCCTGGGTGATCTCCTCTTCCACCTTCTTGCCCGTCGTCTCGTTGATCTCGACGATGGCCACGTGCGCGCCTTCCCGGGCAAAGCCCTTGCAGAACGCCTCACCCAGGCCCTGTCCACCGCCGGTGACGATGACGACCTTGTCCTTAAACCGCATCTCGATCCCTCCACCGAATTGGTTTCACGGGCACGCCAGAGCCCAGACCTCTCAGGAGGTCAGGTGACGATGCTGCCCTTGCTGCGATCAACGGTCACAATGCTCATCAAGATGGCGATGATGGCAAAGACCACCAGCTGGATGTCGCTGGCCACGCCCAGCATCTGCAAGCCCGCCTGAATCCAGGTGACCACGATCACCCCGAGGATGGTCCCCTGGGGGCCGCCCACGCCGCCCGTCAGGGCGGTGCCGCCCGCGACGACGCTGGCGAAGAGCGGGATCATCATGGTGGCGCCCATCTCAATGGAGCCGCCGCCGTACTGCCCGATGTAGAGCACACCCGCCAGTCCGGCCAGCACCCCGCAGATGGCGAAGGCCAGGATCCGGTCCCGGGCGACGTTGATCCCGCTCAGCTCGGCCGCGGTCACATTCCCGCCCAGGGCGTAGAGGCGCCGGCCGAAGCGGGTGTACTTGGCCACCAGCACCGCCACGATCCAGACCGCCAGAGCCCAGTAAAAGACCATGGGCAAGCCGCCCACGAAGCGGACCGCCAGGTTCCGGAGGAAGCGGTCCCGGACCACGTGCAGGAACCCCCGGGAGAGGTAGAGGGCCACCCCTTCAATGAAGACGGACATGGCCAGGGTGGCCAGGAAGGAGGGCACCCGCAGGACGGCGGTGAGCACGCCGTTGGTCACGCCGATCAGGCCGCAGACCAGGATCGCGACCACCACCACCCAGGGCCCCAGCCAGTCCACGTAGAGCGCGCAGAGCATGGCGGCCAGCTTCACCTGGGCCACGACGGAGAAGTCGAAGGACCCCGTCAGCATCACGAAGGTGAGCCCCACCGCCGCGATGAGGAAGTAGGCTGAGGAGTAGACCAGCGTGATGCGGCCCTGCGGGCTCAGGAAGAACGGGTTGATCGCCTGGAAGATGATGACGGCGACAATGGTGGCCAGCACCGAAACGATGATGGCTCGATTCTCTCCGAAGCCTTTCCGTACCAGATCCATCTCTGCCCCTCCCGGCCGTCAGGTAACCTTGACCCCTTTGAGTCCACGCGAGGCGAAGATGACCGCTCCCACCAGCACGAGCCCCACCAGAACTTCCAACGTCTCTGGCCGGAGGAAGGAGGTGTACAGCCCGCGGTAGAGGACCACGTACGCCAGCGTGCCGAGAAGGGTCCGCTCCGGCCCGCCCGCCCCGCCGGTGAAGAGGGTCCCGCCCAAGACAATGGCCACCAGAGGCGCCACCAGCATCTGCATGTCCAGCCCCAGGGGGACCGACCCACCCAGGTGCTTCACCTGGATGATGGCGCCCAGCCCGCTCAGGAGGCCGCTGAGGGTGAAGGCAATGACCCGGTAGCGGTCCGCGTTCACGCCAGCGAGCCGCGCCCCCTCTTGGTTGGAGCCCACCGCCCGGAGCCGGACGCCCAAAGGCGTCCACCGCATCAGGCCAATGGCCAGCAGAATCAGGGGGAGGCTCCAGAGGAGCTCGGTGGGCACCACCGGCATCACCCGCGCGGTGAGGAAGTCGAACCCACGGATGAGCCGGGGATAGCCCCCCGCCAGCCGCGCGGTCAAGCCCGCGTAGAGGGCCGTCAAGCAGAGGGTGAGGATGAAGGACGGGGCCCGAGCCCGGACCAAGAGGGTGCCCACCAACCACCCGGTGAACAGACCCAACAGCGGCAGCACCAGCACGGCCGCCGGGCCCAAGATGGGGGACAGGTACCACCAGAGGATGCCGCCCAGCATCCAGATGCCCAAGAAGGTCATGTCCATGCTGCCGACGACAGCCACGATGGTCGGCCCCAGGGCGAAGAGGATGATGGTGACGAAC
This sequence comes from Limnochorda sp., assembly GCF_047459355.1. Classification (NCBI taxonomy): domain Bacteria; kingdom Bacillati; phylum Bacillota; class Limnochordia; order Limnochordales; family Limnochordaceae; genus Limnochorda; species Limnochorda sp. The sequence continues at coordinate 3,605 of NZ_VSCV01000063.1, forward strand.
TCGCCCAACATGGCCGACAGGCTGAGCGGCGTCAGAAACCGGTCGGGGAACAGGAGGGTGAAGACCACCAGAAAGAAGAGGAGCATCCAGACGACCGGCGGCACTTTGATCCGCTGCCGAAGGTCCACGTTGCTGTGGTGCCGTTCCATCAGACTCATGAGCCTACAACCTCCGCGAACGCCGCCCCGTCCAGCGACCGCTCGGCCTTCCCGTCCCGCATGAAGACCACCCGATCGCAGAGCGTGACGTACTCTTTGGTGTCATCGCTGACCAGGACCAGGGCGATCCCTTCCCGCTTCATCTCCAGCAGGGCCTGGTAGATCTCTTGGCGGGCTCCCACGTCCACGCCGATGGTGGGGTTCTCCAGGAGGAGGATCTTGGGCCGCCGC
>NZ_VSCV01000002.1:0-176492 GCF_047459355.1 Limnochorda sp.
CGGCCTCCGGGCGGTGGAAGGTGGTCATCCGCTTCCGGTCCGAGTCGAAGGGGAGTTCGGCCACCCGGGGGAAGGCCCGGTCAAGCCGGCTGAGGCTGACGCCCAGGCGCCGGGCGACGGCCAGGAGGGCGGTCTCGGTCGGATCGCCGATGGCCCGCACGGTGCCGTCCTCTTCCTCCAACCGGCTGTCGTTGGCCAAGGCGCCCCCCGCCACCAGCCAGGCGACGGTGGGGGCCAGCACCCCGTCGGGGCCCGTCGCCTCGGGGACGGCGGCCACCGCCGGGGCGCCCTGAGCCGCGGCGGCCTCGCTGCTCCCATCGGAGAGATCCAGCTCGCCTTCGGCCGTCACCAGGTGGGTGACGGTCATCCGGTTCAGGGTCAGGGTGCCCGTCTTGTCGGAAGCGATCACGGTGGCCGTGCCCAAGGTCTCCACCGCCGGCAAGCGGCGGATGATGGCCCGCCGGGCGGCCATCCGTTGCACACCCAGGGCCAGAACGATGGTCACAATGGCCGGCAGCCCTTCGGGAATGGCGGCCACCGCCAAGCTGACGGCTGTAAGGAGCATGGTGATGAGCTCCTCGCCCCGGATGAGGCCCATACCGAAGACGAGGAGGACCAGGACACCGGCGGCCAGCCCCAGGGTCCGCCCCACTTCGCCCATCCGACGCTGCAGGGGGGTCTGCTCCTGGGGTTCATCGGCCAGGAGGCCGGCGATCTGGCCCAGGGCCGTCTCCATCCCGGTGGCATAGACCACCGCCCGCCCCCGCCCGTAGGCCACGGTGGTGCCGTTGAAGACCAGGTTCCCCAGGTCGCCCAGACCGTGGACCTTCTCGGGGTCGAGGGGTCGGTGCCCCTTCTCCACGGGTTCCGACTCCCCCGTCAAGGCCGCCTCATCGGTTCGGAGGGAGGCGGACTCCAGAATCCGGGCGTCGGCGGGCACGCTGTCCCCCGCTTCCAAGAGGATCACGTCCCCCGGGACCAGTTCCTCCGCGGGCACCTCCCGCACCCGGCCGTCCCGGAGGACCCGGGCCGTGGGCGCGCCCATCTTCTTCAAGGCCGCCAGGGACGCCTCGGCCCGCTGCTCCTGCGAGGCACCGAGGAGGGCGTTGAGGATGACGATGGCGAGGATAACGACGACGTCCGCCCACTCGCCTAAGACGGCGGAGAGGAGCGCGGCGCCGATGAGGATTAGGACCAGCGGCTCGGTGATCTGATCCCAAACCATCTGGAAGAAGCTCCGGCCCGGGGCTTCGGCCAAACGATTGGGACCATGCGTCTCCAGCCGGCGAGCCGCCTCGTCGGACGGGAGACCTTGATGGGCATCAACCTTCAGCTCCTGGGTTACAGCCTCGACCTCGGCCGTCGCCCAGCGAAGGTGGTCAGCGATCCCGCCCTGGCCACGCTCCTGGGGACGCTGCGCTGACTGACTTGACAACAAGGACCCTCCCTCACGAAATGAGCCGTTCGCGGCTTAGCATACCACTCCCAACTGCAAAGCGGGACAGGCCGCTTGGTATCCAGTTCCGCATCAGGGGTCGGGAGGCCTTTGAAAAGGGAGAGGCCCCGGCGAAGCCGGGGCCCCGAGGGGATGACGGTTCAGGCTCAGAAGGCGGGCACCACCGCGCCTCCGTACCGCTCCAGGAGGAAGTCCCGGACCTGGCTGGAGGTGAGGGCCCGGGCCAGGGCCTGGAGGGCCGGATCGTCCTGCCGGTCGGTGCGGACGGCCAGCACGTTGGCGTAGGGCGAGTCGCTCCCCTCGATGGTGAGGGCGTCGGCCACGGGGTTGAGGCCCGCCTCCAGCGCGTAGTTGGTGTTGATGACGGCCGCGTCCACATCGGGGAGGACCCGAGGCAGCTGGGCCGCCTCCAGCTCCCGGAAGCGGAGGCCCAGGGGGTTCTCCACCACATCGAGGATGGTCGCCGTGATGCCGGCGGCCGGGTCCAGGCGGATCAGACCCGCCGACTGGAGGAGGAGCAGGGCCCGGCCCCCGTTGGTCGGGTCGTTGGGGATGGCGATGGAAGCCCCCTGGGGCAGGTCCTCCAGCCGGGTCCACCGGCCCGAGTAGACGCCCATGGGCTCGATGTGGACCGCGGCGATGTAGGTGAGGTCCAGGCGGTGGTCCTGGGAGAACTGCTCCAGGTAGGGGATGTGCTGGAAGTAGTTGGCGTCCAGATCGCCCGCGGCCAGCGCCAGGTTGGGCTGGACATAATCGGTAAACTCCACGATCTCCAACTGGATCCCTTCCGCGGCCAGCTGGGGCTGGATCACCTGGAGCACCTCAGCGTGGGGCACCGGCGTCGCCCCGACCCGGAGCACCGTCTGGGCCGCGGCGGTCCCGGCCACAAGGGCCATGGCCAGGATCAAGAGCACCCCCAAGAGCCCGGCTCCCCGGAAGATGGCACGGCTTCCCATCGTACGTACGTCGCCTCCTTCGTTGCGCTTTGGGCGCGTCACTCCCGCGTGGGGTTCCCCCAACCCCAAACCTTCACCGCCGGTCCAGCCGCCGGGCCCAGTAGCTGCCCAGGTACTGGATCCCCTGGACCAGCACCACCAACACCGCCACGGTGACCAGCATCACGTCCGTCCGGAACCGCTGGTACCCGTACCGGATGGCCAGGTCGCCCAGCCCGCCGCCCCCCACGGCCCCGGCCATGGCCGAGTAGCCCACCAGGGTGATGGCCGTGATGGTCCCTCCGAGAATGAGGGACGGGACCGCTTCGGGCAGGTAGACCTTCCAGATCACCTGCCAGGGGGTGGCCCCCATGGCGACCGCCGCCTCCACCACGCCCGGATCCACCTCGTTGAGGGAGCTTTCCACCAGCCGGGCCACGTAGGGGATGGCGGCGACGGTCAGCGGGACCATGGCCGCCGTGGTCCCGATGGAGGTTCCCACCAACCAGCGGGTGAAGGGGATGATGGCCACCATCAAAATAATGAACGGAATGGATCGGCCCACGTTGACGATCAGGCCCAGCACGTGGTGGAGGCGGGGCGAGGCGAGGATCCGCCCGGGGGCGGTCGTCACCAAGAGAACCCCCAGTGGCAGCCCGCCCAGCTCAGCCAAGACCGTGGCAACGCCGACCATGAGCAGGGTCTCCTGGAGGGCTTCCCAGGTCAGCTTGAGGACCACGGGCGAGATGATCATCGCTCCTCCACCTCCTCATGCCACTCCTGGATGATCACCCCGACCTCCCGGAGGTAGGTGAGGGCCCGCTCCAGGTCGCCGGGCTTGCCCGTCAACTCCACCAAGAGCACCCCGAAGGGCGTCCCGCCCAACCGGTCGATCTGACCGCTCAGGATGTTGGCCATGACGGGGAACCGCCGGACCAGGTGGGTGATGACCGGCTCCTTGGCCGTCTCGCCGACGAAGTGGAGCTCCACCAGCCGGGCTTCCTGGCCCGGTGGGGGCGGCGTCCGGTCGGGCAGGGGCTGGCGCCGGGGGCCGGACCGGCCCAGCAGGCGGCGGGCCGCCTCCGACTGGGGCCGGACGAGCACCTCGCTGGTGGGCCCTTCCTCCACCACCCGGCCCGCCTCCACCACCGCCACCCGGTCACAGATGGCCCGGACCACCGACATCTGGTGGGTGATGATGAGGATGGTCACCCCCATCTCGTCCCGCACCCGCTTGAGCAGGTCCAAGACCGAGGCGGTGGTCTCGGGATCCAGCGCGGAGGTGGGCTCGTCGCAGAGAAGCAACCGGGGCCGGTTGGCCAAAGCCCGAGCGATGCCCACCCGCTGCTTCTGGCCGCCCGACAGCTCCGAGGGGTAGCTGGCCCACCGGTCGGCCAGCCCCACCCACTCCAGGAGCTCCTGCACCCGCTGGCGGATCTCCGCCCGGGGTCGCCCGGCGATCTCCAGGGGGAGGGCCACATTCCCCGCCACGGTCCGGGAACGGAGGAGGTTGAAGTGCTGGAAGACCATGCCGATGCGTTGGCGCATGCGGCGCAGTTCGGCCCCTTCCAGCGAGGTGAGGTCCACCCCGTCCACCTCCACCCGGCCGGCATCAGGCCGTTCCAGGCGGTTGACACAGCGGACCAGGGTGCTCTTGCCGGCGCCGCTCACCCCGATGACGCCGTAGATCTCGCCGGCGCGCACCTCCAGATCGATGCCCCGCAGGGCCTCGATCCGCCCGTTTTCCGTCTCAAATCCCTTGTGGACACCCTGGAGTCGAACGACGACCCGTCCGGCCCGCGGGGCTGCCACCTGGGGCGTGGCGGGAACCGTTCCCAGGGACCCGTCCGGTGTTACGTAGGCCAGGGGTCTTCCCTCCCGTCGCCGTGCTCCGGCGCTCCCGTGCCAGAAGCGGCTGCCGGCCCCGGGAGCGCCCGCCTCGGGCGACGGGCCGTGAGCTTGAGGAAGAAAAAGGCCTCTTCCCGAGTGAAGAGGCCGCTCCGTCGGCTCTCATCTCTCCGGGAAATCCGGCAGGAATTGGCACCGCACACCCCCGCCAGGGGTGCCGGTTGCCGGGCTTCATCGGGCCTGTCCCTCCGCCACTCTGGATGAAAGCACCTCAAAAGCACTATGCAGTTGTGGCGAGACGGCCGGAGACCGTCACTTGGTGCCAGTCTAGCCGTTCCTTGGCGTGCCGTCAACTCCCTGGCAAAGTGGCAGAGAAGTCTGAGGGCTGGACCGGTGGGTCCGGGGTGATGGGCGGCGGGCCGGTGGCGAGGCGCAGGAGATCTCTGGCCAATCGAGAATAGCTATGAGTAGGTTTCTTCATACAGTGTACACAGAACCAGTGGAAGCCCAGGGAGGAGCGACGGTGAGCGCAAACGTGGTCGATATCGCCTGGCGGGTCGGCGGGCCCCAGGGCAAGGGTGTGGACACGGCCGCCGGCGTCTTTGGGCGCGCCGCGGCCGCGGGAGGCTTCTTCGTCTTCGGACGTCGGGAGTACTACTCCAACATCATGGGCCGGCACAGCTACTTCGACATCCGGGTGGCCACCCACCCGGTGGCGGTTCACCGGAACCCGGTGGACATCCTGGTCACTTTCGAGACGGAGACCCTGGTCCGGCACGCGCTGGCCGTGGCCGCCGGGGGGCTCCTGTTGCACGACGCCGGGGCGGCCGACGTCCCCATTGACCGGATGGTCTTCCTGGATCCCCCGCTCCAGGAGGCTTTGGTCTCCCACCTGGAAGAGGCGGGGCTCCCCCCCACCACCGCCGGGCTCTTGGAGGCGGCTCGCCGACGGGGGGTGACGGTCCTCTCCGTCCCCTACGGCGAGTTGGCCGAGCACCTCACCAGCACCCTGGGCGCCTCCCGGGCCCGGGCCGAGCGGATGATCAACACGGTGGCCGTCGCCCTCTCGGGCGCCTTGCTCCAGTACGATCCGGAGCTGATCAAGAAGGGCGTGGCCCTCACCTTCGGCTCGAGCCCCATGACCGAGCTGAACCAGCAGGCCGTCGACTTGGCCTACGCCTACGCGCGGGAGACCTGGGATCTGGAGGCCCTGCCCCTCCGGCTCGCCCCCCGGGCAGAGCGCCCCGTCCGGCTCTTCCTCTCCGGCACCCAGGCGGTGGCCATGGGGAAGCTGGCGGCCGGCATCGCCTTCCAAAGCTACTACCCCATCAGCCCGGCCACCGATGAGAGCGTCTACCTGGAGCGCCACGCCACCGTCCCCACCGTGGACGGCGGCACCAGCTCGGTCCTGGTCTGGCAAACAGAGGACGAGTTGGCCGCGGTGGCTACCGCCAGCGGGGCCGCCCTGACCGGCGCCCGGAGCGCCACGGCCACCTCCGGCCCGGGCCTCTCCCTCATGACCGAAGGTTTGGGCTGGGCGGGCATCAACGAGGTCCCCTTGGTGGTCACCATCTACCAGCGGGGCGGCCCGGCCACGGGGCTTCCCACCCGGAGCGAGCAGGGCGATCTCCTCTTCGCGGCCCACGCCGGTCACGGGGAGTTCCCCCGCTTTGTCCTGGCCTCGGGCGATGTGGCCGAGGCCTTCGTGGACGCGGCCCAGGCCTTCAACTACGCTGAGCGGTACCAGACGGTGGTGATCCACCTGCTGGACAAGACCCTGGCCAGCACCCTCCAGACGGTGGACCCCTTCGACACCAGCCAGCTCTCCATCGACCGGGGGCTGGTGGCCGAGCCGGCCGAGAACGGAGCCTGGCCCGGGGGCTTCCCCCGCTTCCGGCCCACCGAGTCGGGCATCTCGCCCCGGCCCCTCCTGGGCCAGCCCGGCGGCATGCACTGGCTGACGGGGGCCGAGCACTCGGAGGTGGGACGGGTCACCGAAGACCCGACCACCCGGGAACAGCAGATGGAGAAGCGGATGCGGAAGCTGGAGGTGGCCGCCCGGGAGATCCCGGCCGAGGAGAAGCTCCAGGTCTACGGCGATCCTGATGCAGCCTTCACCGTCCTGAGCTGGGGTTCCACCAAGGGGGCCATCCTGGAGGCGACCCAGCGGCTGGCCGCAGAAGGTGTGCAGGTCCGGCACCTCCAGATCCGCATGCTCTGGCCTTTCCCCGCCCAAGAGCTGGCGCCGTTCCTGGCGACGGCCCAACCGCTGGTGGTGGTGGAGACCAACTACTCAGGCCAGATGGCCCGGCTCCTGACCCAGGAGACGGGCACCAAGCCCGACCATCTGGTGGTCAAGTACAATGGCCGCCCCATCGCCGTCAACGAGCTGCTCGAGGCCATGCGGGCGATTCTGGCTGGCAAGGCGGGGCCGCGGTACGTCATCCGCAACCCCTTCGAGTGACCGGCAGCGGGCGCTGCCCAGAAAGGTGGTTTGGAGATGTCGGTGGCGACAGTGACCGTCAAGGATTTCCAGGTTGACTACCCCAACGACTGGTGCCCGGGCTGCGGGGACTTTGGGATCCTCAACGCCCTTCAGCAGGCTCTGGCCGGCTTGGGCCTCAGGCCCCATGAGGTGGCGGTCTTCGGTGGGATCGGCTGCTCGGGCAAGACCCAGTACTACGTCAACGCCTACGATATCCACACCCTCCACGGGCGGGTCCTCCCGTACGCCATCGGGGCCAAGTTGGCCAACCCGGCGCTGACGGTGATCGCGGTGGGCGGCGACGGCGACGGCATGGCCATCGGGGCCGGCCACTTCGTCAACGCCGGCCGGGGCAACCTGGACCTGACCTACATCCTCTTCAACAACGAGGTCTATGGGCTGACCAAGGGGCAGGCCTCGCCCACGCTCCCCTTGGGCGCCCAGACCAAGAGCCTGCCCGAGCCCACCATCCAAAGCGGCATCAACCCGCTGATGCTGGCCATGGCCTCGGGCTACACCTGGATCGGCCGTGGGTACGCCTTTGACATCCGGGGGCTGGTCCGTTTGATCCAACAGGCCATCCGCCACCCGGGCTTGGCCTTCTTGGAGGTCCTCCAGCCTTGCCCCACCTACAACAACCTCCACACCAAGGCCTGGTTCGCCGGGAAGGATCGGGGTGGTCTCCCCCGCTACGCCCCCCTGGAACCCAGCTACGATCCGGTGATCCTCCCAGGGACGGACGAGGCCACCCTCCAGGCCCGAATGGCCGCCTTCATCGCCGAAGCGACCCGCTCGGAGGAGCCCATCCGGACCGGCGTCTTCTGGGAAAACCGGGCCGTCCCCAGCTTGGGCGAGCGGCTGGTCCAGCGCCTCCCCAACTACCTGAGCGAGCCCCCGGCCAAGAAGGCGGTGGCCGACGGCCACGGCCGGCCGGTGGTAGACCTGGAGCCCCTCTTGGCCGAGGTCGCCATCCGCTGAAGGCCGCCTCCTCTCTCCAGGTCCTGCCCTCGCCGCCCGGGAACATGGTAGACTGGGCGGGAAAAGTTCTCTGGGGAGAGGAGGCGTGCTGCTGACCCCCTCTGCCGCCCAAGCCTCATTCCTGCACCGCGCCGATCCCCGGGCCAAGCTGCTGGCCCTGCTCCTCTTCCTGGTCGCCCTCAGCCAGGCGCGCACCGCCGCCAGCCTGGCCGCGGGCGCGTTGCTGCTCGCCCTCGGAGCCGCCGCCGGCCGGGTGCCGTGGCGGGTCTTCGGCCGGGCCCTCCGCCTGGTAGCCATCCTCCTTCTGGTCACCCTCCTCTTCAACCTCTTTCTCACACCGGGAGAGCCGTGGTTCACCCTCGGCCCCCTCCGGGCCAGCCGCGCCGGCCTGGAACGGGGGCTGGTGCTGGCCGCCCGCCTGGGGCTCCTCGCCCTGGCCGGCGGGCTGCTCACCGCCACCACACCGCCCCTCGCCCTGAGCCGGGGCTTGGAGCGGCTCCTGGCTCCCTTGGGGCGGGTCGGCCTCCGGGTCCCCGACCTCTCCCTCATCCTCGCCATCGCCTTGGCCTTCATCCCTCTCCTGGCCGACGAGGCCCAGCGCCTCAGCCTGGCCAGGCGGGCCCGGGGCCAGGGGGCACGGGAAGGCTGGCGCGCCCGGCTGGGGGCGGCGGTGGCCATCCTCCCCCCGCTCTTCGTGGGAGCCCTGCGGCGGGCCGACCGCCTGGCGGAGGCGATGGAAGCTCGGGGATACCGGGGCGGCGCCCCACGAGGGAGCCTCCATCCCCTGCGGTGGCGCCCCACCGACTGGCTGGTGGTGGGCCTTCCGGCCCTCTATGGCCTGGTGCTCTGGCTGTGCAGGTAGGTGGCTGGTCAGGAAGGCTGTGGGAAGGGACTAGCGGGTGATGGCGTCGTAGGGGGCTGCCTGGCCGCCTTCCACCTGGACCACCACCCGGCCGGGCAGGCAGACGATGCTCTGTCCCGCCCGGGAGATCCAGCCGGTGAGGACGCAGACCTGGTCGGGGCAGGTGGCGGTCCGGACCCGGACCCGTCCGGGCGCGGTCTCCACCACCAGGTGGATCCGTCCGGCGTCCACGGGATGGACCGCCTCCCGGTCCAGAGGGAGTTGGGCCACCACCTGGTCCCCCACGGTGACCACCGCCGAGACCGCCCCGCTGTCGGCCGCGCCGGGAAGAACCCAGGTGTTCCAGAGAAGGACTCCGGCCAGCACCGTCACGCCCAGGCCCACCGCCCAGTCGCCGGGACGGAGGACCTTCGTCGTGGCGAGGGGTTCGGGCTCCCCGCGGCCCTGGAGGGGGGCCACCAGGGGCATCAAAGCCGCCAGGATCCGGTGGGCTCCCCAGCCCACCAGGGCGCCCGCCGGGAGGGAAAAGAGGAGGAGAAACGGCAGGTAGGCCAGCACGGCCCGCTGGCCCGTCACGCCCCAGGCGACCAGGAGCTGGCCCAGGTTGTGGGCGGCCGCCCCCGCCAGGCTCAGCCCGACGGGGGAGCACCAGCCCCCGGCCCATCGGAGGATGGCCGCCATCACCGCCACGCTGACCACCCCGCCCACCAGCCCAAACCAGAAGGGGGCCGCCAGAAAGGTTCCGATGACCAGGGAGCCGAGGACCTGCCGGAGGACCACCAGCAGGAAAGCTTCCCTCGCGCCCCACAGATGCAGGGCCACCAGGGAGACCAGGTTGGCCAAGCCCACCTTGGCCCCAGGGAGGGGCAGGGCGGGAAGCTGGGCTTCCAAGACGTGGAGGGCCACCCCCAGGGCGAGAAAGACCCCCAAACGGGCCACATCCTGGGCACTCCGGTGGGCCCGCGCCCTGGGCGGGGCGCCGGCTGCGGCCGCGCCCGTCACCGGGTGAGCACCTCGATCCGGCCCTCCAGGCCCGATGTGTAGGTGACGTTCATGGCTGGGTCGACAAAGATGGCCTCCACCCCGGGCAGGCTCTCCACCAGCTGGGCCCCGGCCTCCGGCCCCAGGACGAAGACCGCGGTGGACAAACCGTCGGCATCGACGCCCTTCGGCGCCAGGATGGTGACGCTCGCCAGCTCCCGGGCCGGGGAGCCGGTGCGGGGATCGAGGAGGTGGGAGTAGCGAACCCCTTCGTGGATGAAGTAGCGCTCGTAGTCGCCTGAGGTGGCGATGGCCACGTCCCTCGCCTCCACGATGGCCAGAACGGCCCCCGGATTCCGGGGGTGGCGGATGCCTACCCTCCAGGGGGAACCATCGGCCTTCCGGCCCAGGGCGTAGAGGTTGCCGCCCAAGTCGATGAGGGCCCGCTCCACCCCAACATCCCGGAAGAGCTGGGCCACCCGGTCGACCGCGGCGCCCTTGGCGATGCCACCCAGGTCCAAGCCCATGCCGGGCTGGACCAGTTCCACCGTGGAGGCCTCCTCATCCACCCGCAGGTGCTGGTAGCCCACCCGTTCCAGCACCTGGGCGATGGCCTCCGGGGCCGGGGGCCGGCGGCCTCGCACCGTCCCCTCCCCGTCAGCCGGGGCCTCTTCTGTCTGGACAAACCCCCAGAGGTCCACCAGAGGACCCACGGTCGGATCGAAGGCGCCCTCTGTCAGGTGGGCCAGCCGGAGGGCGTCCTGCACCACCGCCACCGTCTCGGCCTGCACCCGGACGGGCCCCCGGCCCGCCCGGGCGTTGATCCGGCTTACGTCCGAGTCGGGCTCGAACCGGTCCAGGGCCTGGGTCATGGCCTGAAGAAGGGGCATCACCTGCTCCGCCGCCTGGGCCGCCCGGGGACCGTCGGCCACCACCCGGACGAAGGTCCCCATGGCAAAGCCCGTCACTTCCACGGGCTCCCCGGGTGCGTTGGGGCGGAGGGCGATGACCCCCACCAGGGCCAGGGCCGCGACGGCGATGACGCCCAGGAGCCAGGCCCGGCGGCCCATCTCAGACGGCCTCCAGCACCCGGACCTGACCGTCCGTCAGTTCCAGGCAGTGGGTGGGGCACTTCTCCACGCAGGCGCCGCACCCATTGCACAGCTCCTCATTGACCCGGGCCAGGTTGTCGATGACGTGGATCGCATCCTGGTCGCAGACCCGCTCGCAGATCTTGCAGGCGATGCAACCCGCCTGGCAGACGGCCCGCACCTGCTTGCCCGCCATGGGCGACACACACCGGACCGTCAGGGGTGCCTCGGGGCTGACCAGCTGCATGATCCCCCGGGGGCAGACCTGGACGCAGATGCCGCAGCCCGTGCAGACGCTCTCATCCACCACGGGCAGCCCGTCGGGCCCCAGGACCATGGCGTCGAAGGGGCACTCCTGCACGCAGGTGCCCAGGCCCAGGCAGCCGTAGGTGCAGCCCTTGGGCCCGCTGGCGATGAGGTGGGCCGCCCGGCAGTCCTCCAGGCCCACGTAGCCCGCCAGCTGGGTGGCTTTGGCGGAGGTGCCGCCGCACATCACCCGAGCCACCTGCCGCTCCACCGGCCCCGCCTCCACCCCCAGGAACTCCGCGATCTTGGCCAGCTGCTCACTGTTGGCCACGGAACACTGGGTGGGCTGGGCTCGTCCCGCGGCCAGAGCCTGGGCCAGGCCGCTGCAGCCGGAGAAGCCACAGGCCCCACAGTTGGCCCCCGGCAACATGTTGGTCAAGAGTTCCACCCGTTCGTCCTCTTCCACGTGGAAGGCCCGGGCCGCGTAGAAGAGCCCGATGGAGAAGAGGACGCCAATGACTCCCATCACCGCGCCGGCGGTGACCATCGACGAGACCATCCCCCGGCCTCCTTCCTTAAACTTCCCGCCCCCGGCCGCCAGCCCAACCGTCTGGCGTCAGGCGACGTTCAGGCCCCCGAACCCCAGGAAGGCCAGGGCCATCAGACCGGCGATGAGCAAGGAGATGGCCGTCCCCTGGAAGGCCTGGGGCACGTCGGCGAACTCCATCTCCTGGCGAATCCCCGCCATCATCAGCATGGCCAGGGTGTAGCCCGCCGCGCTCCCCAAGGCGAAGATCAGGGTCTGCGCCAAGGTAAAGCCTTCGCCCACCACCAGCAGGGCCAGCCCCAGGATGGCGCAGTTGGTGGTGATCAGGGGCAGGTAGATCCCGAAGGCTTCGTAGAGCGCGGGGCTCATCTTCCGGATGAACATCTCCAGGAGCTGGACCAGCACCGCGATGATCAGGATAAACGCCACCGTCTGGAGGAAGCCCAGCCCCAGAGGGTCCAGGACGTAGTGCTGCAAGGGCCAGACCACCAGCCCCGTCACCAACATGACGAAGGTGACGGCCCCGCCCATGCTCAAGGCCGACTTCAGCTCCCGGGTAACGCCCAGGAAGGGACAGATCCCCAGGAAGCGGCTGAGCAGGAAGTTGTTGACCAGGGCGGCGCCCACAAAGAGCATGATCAGTTCGCCCACCGATCCGTCCCCCCTTAGGCGGCAGCGTTCCGGCTGACCACCGGAATGGCCGCGTTCTTCTCACTCGTCGGGGCCTGGCGCCGGCGGATCACGTTGAGGGCAGCCAGCACCGCCGCCATGGTGACGAAGGCGCCGGGAGCCAGCTTGAAGAGGTCCACCGTCGGCAGGCCCTCAGGGAAGATCTGGAGCCCGAACCAGGTGCCGTTGCCCAGAATCTCCCGGACGGAGCCGATGGCCACCAGGGCCCACATGTAGCCCAGGCCATACCCCAGCGCGTCGGCCGCTGCGTTGGCCGGGGTGTTGTGGGCCGCGAAGGCCTCCACCCGACCTAGAATGGTGCAGTTGACCACGATGAGGGGCACGAAGATGCCCAGCACCCGGTGGATGGCCGGCACCGTCCCGGCCAGCACCAGATCGATCACCGTCACCAGCACCGCAATGATGATGACGTAGACGGGGATCCGGATGGTCCTGGGGATCCACTTCCGCAGGAGGGAGATGATCACCTCAGCTCCCATCAAGACGAAGGTGACCGCTATACCCATGACGACCCCGTTGATCGCGGCGGTGGTCACCGCCAGGGCCGGGCAGAGCCCGATCACCAGGAAGAAGGGGGGCGTGTCCCGGAAGAGGCCTTCCGAGATGAGCCGCCACTTCTCCCGCCAGAAGGAATACTGTGCCACCCCTGCCACCCCCTTAGCGTCCCTGGCCGACGATGGCCTTCACGTGCTCGACGGCCTGCGCCACGGCCTCGGTCACAGCCTTGGAGGAGACGGTGGCCCGGGTGACCGCGTCGACGTCGACGCCCACCTGGAAGGCGGCATCCAGCGGCATGCCGACGAACTGGTCGGTGAACTCAGGCAGGGTCACCTTGTCGCCCAGGCCCTTGGTCTCGTTCTGCTCCACCACCTGGATGCCCTGAACCCGGCCGGCCACCGGATCGATGGCCACCAGCACCCGGATGGGGCCCTTGAAGCCGTCAGCGCTCGACTCGACCACCACGCCCTGGAAGGCGCCCGCCTCATCCCAGACCGGCCAGAGGGGAAGGCCCAAATCCACGCCGGCGCCGAAGAGGGCCTGGACCGCCTCCACCGACGGACCGGCTGCCCCGCCGGCCTTCTCCGCCGGGGTGGCGTGGCTCGTCGCGTCAGGCGTGGCCGAGGTGGTGGCGTGGGTCTCCGCGTCGGGCGTCGCATGGGTCGCCCCGTCGGGCACCGAGTATCCCAAGGCCTCCAGCACCCCGCGGGCCGTCTCGCCCACCGCCCGGCTCACCGCCTGGCTCGAGACGGTGGCGGCAGTAATCCCGTCCACGTCCCGGCCCACTTCGAAGGGATCGGTCACCGGCTTGCCCGCAAACTGGTCCCGGAAGGAGGGCTCTTCGATCCGGGAGCCCAGGCCGGCCGTCTCGGTGTGGGAAAGGACGGCCAACCCCACGATCTGGCCCTGATCGGGATCCACGCCAACGGCCACCTTCACGGGTCCACCGTATCCGTCACCGATGGCGTTGTAGACCAGCCCCAGCACGTTCCCCGAAGAATCCAGGGCTTGGTAGACCGGCTCCTCCACCCGTTCCGGCAGCGGCTCCACCGGGGTCACCGCCTTGAAGTCGGCGGCCTCGGGGAAGATCTGCTTAAACCCGACCTCGAACTGCTCCCGCAGCTGCTGGGCCTCGATGCGCGGGCCCATCCAGCCATAAAATCCGGCGAGGATCATCCCTGAGGCTACAGAGACCAGACCAAGGACGAGAATCATCCGCCAGGCGTTACGCACCGGCTGTCGCCCCCTTCTTGGGCCGCGGGCGGGTCAAGAGATTGACCAGCGGCACCAACGAATTCATGAAGAGAATGGCAAAGGCAACCCCCTCCGGGCGGCTGGCCCAGAGACGGATCACCATCATGACAAGCCCCACACCCACACCAAAGAGGAACCGGCCCCAGCGGGTGAGGGGGGTGGTCACCGGATCGGTGGCCACGAAGAAGGCGCCGAAGAGCGCCGCACCGGCCATCAGCTCGGCCAGCGGGTTGCCGGTGAAAGCCCAACCCATCAGCGCGACGGTGCCCAGCATCCCCACCACCGGGCGCCAGTCGGCGACCCGGGTCACCAGCAGGAGCAGCCCCCCCAAGAGAATGGCCGGGACCGAGGTCTCGCCCAGGGCACCGGCGGTGGTGCCGGCGAAGAGCGTCCACAGGTCGGGACCGGCGCCGGCCCGGATCTGGCTCAAAGGCGTGGCGGCCGTCACCAGCTCAAAGGGTTCCAGCCAGCCTTCCATAAAGGAAGGAAAGCTGATCACCAGGAAGACCCACCCCACCATGGCCGGGTGGAAGATCTGGTAGCCGTACCCGCCGAAGAGCTCCTGGGCCACCAGCACCCCGAAGAAGGCGCCAATGAAGGGAATCCACAGGGGGACCGCCGGCGGCAAGGCGAGGGCCAGGACCAGGCCCGTCACCAGCGCCGGCCCCGGCGAGCCGAAGAGGCTCCGCTGTCGAGCCCAGTGGGCGACCACCTCGGCTCCGTATGCGCCAGCCACTGCGGCGACGGCGACCCCCAGCGCCCGCCAGCCGAAAAAGTACGTGGCCACGCCCAGAACGGGCACCACGGCGGTGATGAAGACGGCGAGAATGGCCTGGCGGGTCAACGGCGCATGCACATACGGCGCCGGGCCGATGATGAGGGTTGGCCCTTGGGTGGTGACCCCATCCTGGGCCGCCGTCGTCGTTTGGGTGCTCACGGGACCGCCACCTCCTTGGGCTGGCTGGCCCGCTCCGCCTCCCGCTGGCGGAGGATCTCATACCGGGCCAGCTGGATCGACTGGACGAGGGGCCGACCCGTGGGGCAGACATAGGAGCACGCCCCGCAGCTGCTGCAGAGCAACGCCCCCTCGGCCTCGGCCTCATCCCACCGCTTGTGCTCCGCATACCGGGCCAGGTAGATGGGTGAGAGGCGTTCCGGGCAGACGTCGATGCACCGGCCGCACCGGATGCAGTCCGTCGTCGGGACCTCGAAGGAGACGGGCTGCTGGTAGGCCAGGACCGCCCGGGTGTTGGCGCAGACGCCGATCTCCTCCGAGGCGACGGCCGTCCCCGAGAGGGGCCCGCCCCAGACCAGCTGCCGGATCGTCCCCTGCCGGCCCGCCGCCTCCATCAGCGCGCCCAGGGGCATCCCCAGGGGAACCCGGTAGTTCCCCGGTCGGGCCACCCCGTCGCCGGCCACAGTGACCACCCGGTGGGTGAAGGGCTGCCCGTCCCTGAGGGCCCGCCCCAGCGCATGCATGGTGGTCACGTCGAAAACCGCGAAGCCGACGGTGGCCGGATCCTCCCCCACCGGCAGGTCGACGCCTCGCAAGGCGGCCAAGAGGTACCGTTCCAGCCCCTGCGGGTAGCGGTCGGGCAGGATCTCGATGGTGATGGCATCCCGCTCGGTCAAGCTCTGGCTGAGGGTGCCCACCAGGGGCCGGTCGGCCACCGACAGGGCAACGATCGCCTCGGGGGCGCCGATGGCTCGGATGGCAGCCCGGAAGCCGAAGAGCACCGTCTCCCACTCGTGGTGGAGTAGGACCCGCTCCGCCTGGACCAAGGGTTCCGTGGTGCACCCGTTGAGGACCACCGTTTGGATGGGCGTGGTCGGGGCCAGGCTCCGAGCCAACGCGATCCCACCCCGGGCCACGTCGGGAATCCCCGCCTCCAGGGCCCGCAGGCGGATCGCTTCGGGCGTCGGATCCGTCGGATCGTCCCAGCCCGGCAACGCCGGCGCGGTCTCGCCGCTCCCATCATTCTCCAGGAAGATGGCGAGGACGAAATCCCCCGTCGAACTCAAGGCCGGCGCCACATCGGTCACCGTGCCCGCGCAAGGCGCGTAGATGGGGAAACCTTCCCCGTTGGGTTCGGCCAATCGCTGGCCGCCCACGACCCGTTCCCGCTTCTTCACCAGCGGGTTGAGTTGATGGCCAGGCTGGGCGCAGGCCAGGATGAGCCGCTTCGGATCCGCCAAGGACAGAATGGGCCCCAGCGGACCTGGGGGCTCCCCGGTCCGTACACCACCCGGCATCCTCCGTCGTCGCATTGGCCTAGCCCTCCAAGGGTACGGCAGGCGCCGTACAGGTCACAATCAGTCGCAGTCGGTCACACTAAGTGGTTGTGAGTACTATCACGTATCCCAACCTTAGTCTATCACCGGGGAGAAGACGAAGTAAAGCTGATCACGAGCCTCCGGGCGCTGCTCAGGACAGAGGACTGGCTGGGGCGGTATCTTTGTACCGGGTCGCCATACCCATGGAAGGAGCGGGGGCCCAGGACGACCGACCAGGGAGCCTGCCCCCCCATCCTTCTGGGAGGAGTCGATGGCGGTGCGGCCCATCCTGGTCAAACGGATCCCCCGCTGGGCTCTGGTCGGGGGCGGTGCCCTTATCCTGCTGGCGGTCACGGCGGGGCTGGTCGGCGGGCGGATGCGGGATGGCGTTCACCTGACGGCCGAGCTGCGCGGTGGCCCCTTGGCCCCCCAGATCCGGGGGACCATCACCTTCCGGGCGGTGGACGAAGGCACCTGGGTCTCAGTCCGGGTCGAGGGCCTGCCGGGTTACACTCCAGGGCCCCCACCCACGGGCCCGCTGGGCTTCCACCTCCACGAGAAGGGGAGCTGCGAGGTGGGCGACCCCAACGAGCCCTTCACCGCGGCGGGAGGGCACTACAACCCGGACGGCCAGCCCCACGGTAACCACGCAGGCGACTTTCCCGTCCTGTTCTCCAACGACGGGCGGGCTGAGATGGCCTTCTTCACCAGCCGTTTCCGCCCCCAGGACGTGGCCGGCCTGGCCGTCATCATCCACCAGCACCCTGACGACTACCGGAGCCAGCCCGCGGGGAACTCGGGCCCCCGCCTGGCGTGCGGGATCATCGGGTGAGGGTTCCGCCCGTCGCGGTCTCCTGGACCGGGTCCCCGTAGGCTCGGAGCACCTTCCGGGCTAAGGTGACCACCATCTCCCGCAGCTCGGGCGGGTGCTCCACCACCGCGGCGCCACCGTACCTCAGGAGCCGTTCGGCCACCCAGTCGGTGTCGTAGCTCGGGTAGGTGATGGTGGCCACCCACTCGTTTCCCCGCCGGGCGGGCGGGCCCTGGAAGAGGCGGTCGTTGGCCGCCCTCTCCGCCGTCCGCTCGTCGAGAAAGCGGACCGTCGCGCAGACCCGGGCCGCGTCGGGCTGGGAGAAGAACGCCTCGGCCCACACCTCCATGGTAAACCCCTTGGGCAGCTCGTAGGATTCGTTCTGCAGCTCGACCACCTCGATGCGGTCCAGGCGGAAGGTCCGGGGCGCCTGCCGGAGGTGGCACCACCCCGGCACGTACCAGCGCCCAAAACCGAACCCGATCCCGTAGGGATCCACCAGCCGCCACTCGGCCTCCTCGGCCAGGGGCTTCCGGTAGAGCAGCCGGACCCGCCGTCGGGTCCAGAGGGCGGCGAGCAACGTCCCCAGCCACGTCCGTTCCCTGGGCTGCATGGCTCCCGAGCCCCGGACAGCCATCAACCGCTCCATGGAGAGCACGCCCGCCCGCACATGCTCGGGCAAGACGGCCAAGATCCGGTCCATAGCCCGCCGGCCCGCCTCGGCAAAGGGCCCCTGTTCCATCTGGGCCAGAGCGATCTGGGCCAGGAGCAGGGCGAGGGCCTCCTCGGTGGTGAAGGTGAGCGGGGGGAGCCGGTAACCATCCATCAACCGGTAGCCGCCCCCCGTCCCGGGGATGGCCATCACGGGCACCCCCGCCTCACTGAGGGCCTGCATGTCGCGGTAGATGGTCCGGACCGACACCTCGAACCGCTCGGCCAGTTCCTGGGCCCGGACCAGCTCCCGCGACTGGAGGGTGATCAGGATGGCCGCCAGTCGATCGCCTTTGGTCATGGTCTCCCCGTGATCCCTCCCCTGGCCCGCGGCCCGGGGGATCGGCGCGCGGGATGGTGGTCAAACCGGGTCGTTCCGGAGCGGAGTCGAGAGGGGCGCCCCGGGCGGGAAGCCCGGGCGCGGCCCCGTCGCTCAGAGGGCAGGTCGACGTCGCCAGCGGCGCACTCGGTCGAGGAGGGGCAGCGGGTGGGCCGGCTTGGACGACTTCTCCTCCAACACCTCCTGGGCTTGGCGCTCCCGCTCCGCCTCGGCGAAGAGCCGCTCATGGTGCAAGCGGGCGAGGATCAGGGCCGTGTGGTCATCCCTCAACATCACGAGTGCTCCTTTCCTCGTGCCAGCAGCGGCCCCGACCTCCAGGCGCGAAGGGAGGCCGCCGCCCTCGTGGCGCCGCGGCCTCCCGCGCATCGACCCTCCGGGTCCCGCGCAAAAGGTGAGGCCGTGGCCCCGTCCCGGGTGTCACGGCCTCGAAAGGTGAACCGGTCGCTCTTAGGACCAGCGCACGCCTTGAGGCGGACACCCCATGCTGCCATGACGCCGCGCGTGCCCAATCGCCCGCACTTCCGGGCAGACCAACGACGGGCGAGGCTGAGCCGGACCGAGCCTACCGGTGCCAGTCATGAGCATGGGTTCCACCTCCTCCGTGCCGGGCTGGCAGCCGCCCGGGAAAGGGGCAGCGCCGCAACCGTGTGCTAGAAAGTTAGCACAGACCTGGCCAGTCCGTCAAGACGAATCTTCACGGATCGGGAAGGAGAACCCATGGGCGGGTCGCCGGGCCCGCCGCGCCAGGATACTCCCGCCTCGCTGACAGCCCTCTGTCAGCGAGATCACGCCAGGCTGATCAGGGACGGGGGGACGGTTGGGGGGTACGGGAAGCCAGCTCCCGCCGGACCAGGGGGGCCACCTCGGTGCCGAAGAGCTCGATGGCCTCCAGCACCTTCTTGTGGGGGATGGTGCCGACGGTCAGCTGGAGCAGGAAGCGATCGTGCCCGAAGAGCTTGTGCTGGTAGAGGATCTTCTCGGCGATCTCCTCGGGGCTCCCCACGAAGTTGGCCCCGTGGAGGCTGCGGGAGGCTTCGAAATCCTCCCGGCTCATCGGCGGCCAGCCCCGCTCCCGACCCAGCTGGTCCATGACCATCTTGAAGGGACGGAAGGCGAGGTCGGCGGCCTCCTGGCTCCGCCGGGCGATGAAGCCGTGGGAGTTGATGCTCAACCGGGGCGCGGGATGGCCCGCCCGCTCCGCGGCCCGGCGGTGAAGCTCCGCCAGGGGCCGGAAGCGAGCCGGCATGCCGCCGATGATGGCCAGGGCCATGGGCAGTCCCAAGGCCCCGGCCCTGGCCGCCGACTGGGGCGTGCCGCCCACCGCCACCCAGACGGGGATGGGATCCTGCACCGGACGGGGATAGACCCCCTGCCCGTCCAGGGCCGGCCGGAAGCGCCCCGACCACCAGACCCGCTCCTCTTCGCGCAGCCGGAGGAGAAGGTCCAGCTTCTCCTCGAAGAGCTCGTCGTAATCGGCCAGATCATACCCGAAGAGGGGGAAGGACTCGATGAAGGAGCCCCGGCCCACCATGATCTCCGCCCGGCCCCCGGAGATCAGGTCCAGGGTGGCGAAGTCTTGGAAGACCCGGACAGGGTCGTCGGAGCTGAGGACCGTCACCGCGCTGGTGAGGCGGATCCGCCGGGTTCGGGCGGCCGCCGCCGCCAGCACCACCGCGGGGGAGGAGACGGTGTACTCCGGCCGGTGGTGCTCGCCCACGCCGAAGACGTCGAGCCCCACCTGATCGGCCAGCTCAATCTCCTCCAAGAGCCGCCGCACGCGCTCTTCAGGGCTGATCACCTGGCCCGTCTCCGGGTCCGGCGTGCGCTCGCCAAAGGAGTAGATCCCCAGTTCCATGAGACGGCCCCCTCCGGGCGGCCACGGGCGGCCGCCATGGTCCGCCCACAGTATAACCTCCCTTTCGGGTCCCGGCAGGGGCGGCCCTCATGGGGCCGCCTCCCCCCGCAGAACCCGCCCCCCACCGGCCTCGATCAGCTCCACCCAAGCTGCGGGCAGAAGCTGGACCGGGCGGGCATAATCCTGCTTCTCGAAGAGCTCGGCGTCGTACCGGACGTCGGAAGGCACGCCAATCAGGACCCCGTCCCGGGCCCGCACCATCAGGCCCCCGGAGTTGCCGGAGTTGATGGTGGCATCGGTCTGGATGAGGACCCGCCGGCCCTGGTGGGTGGTGAAGCCCGAAACAATCCCCCGGGTCAGGGAGAGGGGATTCCGGTCCCCGGCCCGGGCGATGGTGGGGTACCCGATGACCAGGACCTCTTCCCCCAGGGCAACGGGCGCCAGATCAATGGGCACCCAGGGAAAAGCGCCCGGGGGCGGGCACCCGTTAAGATCGGTCTCGATCCGCAGCAGGGCCAGGTCGTACTCCGGGAGCGCCTGCTCCAAGACGGCGTAGTACGCCTGCACCGCCACCCCTTGCTCCACGTCGGCCACCCCCACCACCAGCCGCTCCAAGCTCCCGTCGGCCGCCCGCAGGGGCTCGCCGGCACAGGCAAAGGCCGGCTCGGTGATGGCGCAGTGGGCCACCACGTGGTAATTGGTGAGGATGAGCCCGTCGGGGGAGACCAGGGTCCCTGAGCCCAGGCCCAGGGAGCTGGCAATTTGGACCGCCGCGGCGAGGGCCCTCTGCAAGGGCGAGGCCGTCGGGGGGACCGCTGGCCGCACGGTGGGATGGGGCGGCAGGGGTTCGTCCACCCGGACTTCCAGCCGGTAGGTGGCGGGGGCGTGCTCCCAGTTGACCACCCCGATCCACCACCGGGAGGCTTGGACCGCACCTACCGGAAGAGAGAGGCGCTCGTTCGCCAGAGCGGTCATGGCCCCGTGGGGGAAGGCTTCCAAATCGAAGGGCAAGGCACCTTCGGGGGCGGCCACCAAATCGAGGGGGCCGCTCGCGTCGAAGAGCCCTACCTCCAAGGTCTGGGCTCCAGGCGGGACGTCAACGGCCCAGAACTGGACCAGATCCCCGGCGCCCATCACCCCGTCCGCCCCGCCACCCGGGTCCAGGGTCCCAGCCACCTGCTCTTCGACGGGGCGGGCCACCAGGGCCCGCGGCTCGTCCCCGGAGACGCCCAGAGTGGCCAGGAGGACGAAGGGGCCGCCGGACGAGCTGGAGAGGAGGTTGGCCACGTCGATGTAGTAGGGCCCCGCCCGCAAGGCGGCCCCGTCGATGACCAGCTCTTCCAAGCCAGCCGGGGTCACCGCGGCGTGGTCGGGATCCTCGGTCCAATCCTCCATCTGGTGCCGGAAACGAACGAAGAGGTCCAGATCCACCTTGGCCTGCAGGCTCACCACGAGGGAGTCGGCTTCAGGGGGCACCTCGACCACGTAGGTCCGGTAATGATCAGGGAAGGCACCCACCACCCCCGTGACGGGCTGGCCGGGCACCAAGAAGCCATCGACCCCCAGGCCCGATGTATCCTCGGCTGCTGTCAAGGCGTCCCCCTCCCCATCCAGCGGTGGGGCTGGGTCCGTCGCCCCAAGCTCCCAGAGGAGGGTGTACCGGCCTGTCTCCCCAGCCCAGACGGTGTTCACGGCCACCAGGTAGGTGCCGTCCTCGGGCAGGGTGGCTTCCAGGAGGGCATCTGTTCCGCCGCCCGAGTCATCGTCGCTGACGAGCCAGTCCCCCAAGAGACTGAAGAGCACGAGAAACGCGTCCACATCGGGTGACGACAGCCGGAGCCGGAGCTGTTCGCCCTCCCGGCCCTCCAGCGCGTAGAGGTGGAAGAAGGTCCCGTCGTCCAGGACGGGATCCTCATCGGTCAGCACGCCTTCCACCGGGATCCCACGCTCCAAGGGGGAGAGGCTGGCTGCGATCGGTGCCGGGGGCAGGGCGAGACCAAGGACGAGGACAGCGGCAAGGACGACGAGGCAGCGTCGGGGCCAAACGGGGACAGCGACGGCGAGGGCCTCAAGGACCGCGCTTCGTGTCGGGAACATGATGGATGCCTCCAGTGGTTCGAGCCGTCCCGGTGCTCACGGCCCAGTAGTGGTCTTTCCTCTTTTGTCGTCGGCTTCCCAAAAGGTCAACGCCAGTCCCAACCCCTTGACACCGATCACCCGTTCGTCTATGCTGGCAGCGAATATCTGTTCGTCACCAGGAGGTGAGAGCCCCATGGCTCGACGGCGGGTGGAGTACGTGGAGATCCGGGCGGCCAGCGCCCTCAACCGGGTCCGGGCTCCCGGCCTCCCCTTCCGCTGGTCCCTCAACCCCTACCGAGGCTGCGCCCACGGGTGCACCTACTGCTACGCCCGCCGGACCCACACCTTCCTGGACCTCTCCGCGGGGGATCAGTTCTCCCGGGTCATCCTCGTCAAGACGAACCTCCCCGAAGTGCTGGAACGGGAGCTGGCCCGTCCCTCCTGGGCGCGCGAGACCGTCGCCTTGGGCACCGCCACCGACATCTACCAGCCGGCCGAAGGGCACTACCGGATCACCCGCCGGATCCTGGAGCTCCTGGTCCGGTACCGGACCCCCGCCCACATCGTCACCCGCTCACCCCTCATCCTCCGGGATGCGGACCTGCTCCTGGAACTGCACCGCCGGGCCGGGGTCCAGGTGACCATCAGCCTGACCACCGTCGACCGAGGCCTGGCCCGGGCCATCGAGCCGGGCGCGCCGCCGCCTGCGGCCCGGCTGCGGGCGTTGCGCCGGCTGAACGAGCTGGGCGTCCCCACCGGAATCCTGGTGGCGCCCATCCTTCCCGGCCTCACCGACGGTGTCGCCAGCCTGGCCGCAGTGGTCGGAGCCGCCCACCAGGCAGGCGCCGTCGCGGTGGGCCACCAGGTTCTCCGGCTCTGCCCGGGGGCCCGGGAGGTCTACTTGGAACGGCTGGCCGAGATCCTTCCCGACTTGGCCGACGCCACCCGGAAGCTCTACCGGGAGGGCGATCTGGCCCCCCGCCGGTACCGGATGGTGGTGGCGAGGCGGCTGCGGGGCATCCTTCAGCGGTACCCCTTCCCGGGCCGGCCACCCGCCCCGCGGCCCACACCTCCCGCGGGCAAGGCTGCCTCTCACCCCAGGGTGGGCAGCCTGCCAGGCAGGCCCCTCCCCTTGGCGGCCGCCGAAGGAGACGGGTCCGCACCTCTGGCCGTCCAGACCCTGATGGTCTGGTCTGGCCACACCAATTGAACTCTTTTCTGATTCCGTGCTAGACTGGTGGGTGAACCGTTGACGGCTCCAGGCGTTCCGTCGGATCCAGCCAGGAGTCGACCGGCTCAAAGGAGCAGGGGAAGGGAGTCACGCCCGTGGATCGGGAAGGCCTGTTGGAGTGGATTCGCAGTTTCGTCGTGGCAGGGGCCGTCGCGCTCTTCATCGTCACCTTCATCGCCAGGCCCTATGTGGTCGAGGGACGGTCGATGGAGCCGACCCTGCACGACCGGGACCGGCTCATCGTGGAGAAGCTCTCGTACCGCTTCGGCGAGCCCCAACGGGGGGACATCGTCGTCCTGCAGAGTCCCCTGGAGCCGGGCCGGCGGCTGATCAAGCGGATCATCGGCCTCCCGGGCGAGCAGATCTCCATCGCCATGGGGCGGGTCTGGATCAACGGCAAGCCTCTCGATGAACCGTACACCGACGTGGCCGTCAGCGGGTTCATGGCGCCCCTGCGCATCCCCGAGGGGACCTACTTTGTCATGGGCGATAACCGGCACCCCCTCGGCTCCCAGGACAGTCGTCGCTTCGGCGTTGTCTCCCGGGAGGCCTTGGAAGGGCGGGCCGTCTTCCGGTTCTGGCCCCTGACGGAACTGGGGCTGGTCACCGTCGCCGCCACCCAAGAGGTCGCCACCGCGCGCGAGTAGCCTGTTTTGAGGCTGCGTCGGCTTCCCCGGGCAACGGCGGGAGCGGAGGATGCCCCGGGGGAGGCATGGAGCCCCAACCGGGGGCTGGGCCTCACCCGTCGGCGTCGGGCTGCGGCATGGCCCCCTCCTGGCCCGCCGGCGAGCCGGCTCCGCCTTTGGCGGGCATGATCAGCCCCGCGGAGATGACCGCCTGGAAGGCCTCAGTCACCGGGACCTCCAGGTCGATCAAGTGTTCCCGGGGAGCGAAGAAGAGAAAGCCCGAGGCCGGGTTGGGTGCGGTGGGGACGTAGACCGCCGCCAGAGGCTCTGCCCCGCGGTAGCGGGAGGGGATGGCCTCCTGGGTGACAAAGCCCAGCATGTACAGCCCCGGTGGAAACTCCACCAGAACCGCCCTCCGGAACTGGCCCCGCTGAGGCCGGACCACCGAGTGCATGATCTCCTTGATTGCCCCGTAGACGGTCCTGATCCCGGGGATCCGCTCGACGAACTGCTCAGCCGCCCGGATCACCCGGCGGCCCAGGAAGTTGGTGGCGACAACACCGACGGCCAGGACGAGGGCCAGGCTGGCCACCACCCCGCCTCCCGGCACAGGACGGCCCACCACCGCGGCCACCACCCCCGCCATCAACGCATCCAGCCGGCTGAAGACAAACCAGACCAGGTACGCCGTCAAGACAACGGGGACCACCACGGCCAGCCCCGCCAGAAAGATGGTCCGCAGCCACCGGGCCGCAGCCTGCATGGCCATCGCCTCCTCGTTGAGAAGCCTGCTTCTTCACCTCGTCGGGAGCCTGTTTTTGCTTTTTGGGTCTGATCCGAGTACGATGGGGGTGAGGGGCCCAGCTGTCCTCATGGACCGAGCCGTTCCGGGGCCTCCGCACCGCCTGGTAGCGTGAAAGGTCCGCTTTCGTGAGAGAGGGGGCACTCCCATGAGCACCCACAGCCCAACCCAACTCAGGCCGGGGGACCGCACCCTTCGGGAGCAGGCCTTCCGCGACCGGGCTTTGGGCGCCCTGATTGACCGCTTCCCGGAGGGCGTCACGCCCAACCACCTGACCCGGCTCCGCATGGGTCTGGTGGTGCTGGCCATCGTGCTCTACGTGCGCCGCATGGCCCTCATCTGGCAGGTGGTCCTCCTGCTCCTGGCGGCCCTCACCGACCTGCTCGACGGGCCCCTGGCCCGCCGGCGGGGGCTCCATTCGGACGAGGGCGCCCGCCTGGACCAGCGGGCCGACTCCCTCCTGACCGCCTGGCTGCTCCTCCTCTGTCTCCTGGAGACCCACATCCCCGAGATGCTCCTGGGGAGCCTGGCCGTGGGCCACGCGGCCGTCTGGATTTCGGACCCGTCCCGGCGGGCCCTGCTGGCGGGTCGCTCGGAAGGACGGGAGGAGGCGCCCCGGCCAACCCTGGCCGCCCGGCTTCAACTGGCCCTGGTGGTGGCGGGCCTCTGGCTCCTGCTCCTCCACGCGGTCTTCGGGTGGAGGACCCGGCGCCTGGGCCTCTGGCTCCTGGCCGGTGGGCTGGGAGCGACGGGCGCCCGGCTCGTCCAGAACCTGCGTGCCGCGCCCGCTCAGAAGGAGGCCCGGGCCGCCTAGGCCCGGCCCCCCGGACGACCCTCCGGTGCCCCTGGCCCGGGGCCAGGCCGCGCCTCTTAGCGCCGCCTCCGCCGGCGGGGCCTCGGCGGGGGGCTGGGCTGGTCCTCATCCTCCGGCCAGCGCTCCAACTTCCGCCCAACCCGCTTCTCGATGGCCTTCAGCAGGCCGTGTTCCTTCGGTCCGATGAAGGTCAGGGCGGAGCCGCTCCTTCCGGCCCGGCCCGTCCGCCCAATGCGGTGGATGTACTCGTCGGGGTTGGCCGGACAGTCGAAGTTGATCACATGGGTCACCCGCCGGACATCGATCCCCCGGGAGGCCACGTCGGTGGCGACCAAGACCCGGACCGCTCCCCGGCGGAACCGCTTCATCACCGCGGTCCGGCGCGCCTGGGTCAGGTCGCTGTGAATGGCTTCCGCCTCAATGCCCCGCTCCCGCAGCCGCCGGGTCAAGCGGTCCACCCGCTGTTTCGTCCGGCAGAAGATCAAGGCCTGCTCCACCGCCTCATCCTTCAGGAGGCGGCAGACCAGATCCAGTTTCGCCTCGCCGCGGGCCGTGCTGTACGCCTGGGCGATGTCGGGGATGGTCTCCTCCGTGTCGGCCACCCGGATGGAGACGGGCTTGTCCAAGAACTGGCTGGCCAGGCGGCGGACCCGCTCGGGCAGAGTGGCCGAAAAGAGAAGCTTCTGCGTCCCCGGAGGGAGCCAGGAGAGGATCCTCTCCACATCGTCGATGAAGCCCATGCTCAGCATCTCGTCGGCCTCATCCAGGACCACCACGTGCACCTGGTCCAGCTCTATGGTCCCCTGCCAGACATGGTCAATGAGCCGCCCTGGCGTGCTCACCACCAAATCGACCCCAGCCCGCAGGGCCGCGGTCTGGAGGCTCATGTCGTAGCCGCCGTAGACCGCGAGCAGTTTCAGGTCGGTGAACTGGGCCAGCGCCTGGATCGACTGGGTGACTTGGATGGCCAGCTCCCGGGTCGGGACGATGACCAGGGCCTGGACCGCTCCCCGGTGACGGAGGCGCTGGACCAGCGGAATGCCGTAGGCCGCGGTCTTGCCGCTCCCCGTGTGGGCCTGGCCGATGAGGTCGCGCCCTTGCAGGATGGGGGCCAGACTACGGGCCTGAATGGGTGTGGGCTCCTCGAAACCCAGGACCTTCAAGGCCCGCAGCACAGGCGGAGCAAGGTTGAAGGCGGCGAAGCCCTGGCGGGCAGGCTCGGCCAAGGGGCCGGCAGCTTGCGATGCAGGCTGGGGCGTGGTGGGGGTGGCGGCCGGTGCGGGCACCGGGCGTCGCCGCCGCCGGCGGCCCGAGGTCCCGCCCCGTGAGCCGCGGGTTGGGCGATGGGTTGTGGTGTGAATAGGCTGAAACCTCCTTACCCAGGAGAACTTCGTTCTGTTGGTCTCCAGGAGTTTACGGTAACACAGGATGCCCAGCCTGTGAAGCCTTGCCCCAGGAGACGGCGTGCGGGGAACGAATAGGAGCCCCCGAGGAGGGATCGCGGTGGACCCGACGGGCCGAGCGGGAGGCGCGCGTCCAGCCCCCACCCCCGATGGCGGCAGGTCCAGGCCCCGGCGCCTGGCCCGCGCTCTGCTCCTGGCCCTGGCCGCGGCCCTGATCCTCCTGGGGGTGCTGGCCGAGCCCCTGTTGGTGGGCGTGGGCCACTGGCTGGCCCGCCCCGATCCCCTGCCTGCCTCCGCCGATGCCCTCGTGGTCCTCTCGGGTGATCCCTACGGCCTGCGGGAGGCAGAGGCCGCCCGGCTCTGGCACCAGGGCCTCGCGCCGCTGGTGGTGGTGACGGGGGGACCCATCGCCTGGCAGACGGTGGCCGCCGAGGTCATGGCCCGTCACCTGGAGGCCCTGGGCGTGCCTGGCGAGGCCATCCTGGTGGAGGGGCGGGCCACCAGCACCTGGGAGAACGCGGCCTACACCCTGCCCCTGATGGAGGCCCAGGGCGCCCGGCAGGTGGTGGTGGTCACCTCCAACTACCACGTGCGGCGGGCCCGCCTGGCCTTCCGGCGCCTCTACGAGCCGGCTGGGCTTCAGGTGGCGGTCCACGGGGCCCCCGATCCAGGCTTCCACCCCGATGGATGGTGGCAGGAACCCTTGGGCCGGGAGTATGGCCTCTTAGAACTGATGAAGCTCCTCTGGTACCTGGTCACCTAGGGAGGGAAGGGCCATACCTGCCGATTATCACATGCACCTGGCGGCCGACGAGCAGTACGAGAACCTGCCCTACACCGTCGACCGGATTGCCGTCTACGTGGAGGCGGCTCGGGCCGCAGGGGTGGACGAGATCGGGATCACCGAGCACGCCCACCGCTTCGTCCAGTTCCGCCCTGTCATGCGCTCCCTCTTCGAGGAGCGGCCCCACCAGCACCCCCTGGTGGTCCGCTGGCTCACCTCCGACTTCCGCCAGGACCTGGAGGCGTACGCCTCCGTTGTCCTGGAGGCCCGGCGGCAGGGACTCCCCGTCCGCTTGGGCATCGAGGTGGACTACCTGCCCGGCTGCGAAGAAGCCCTGGACCGGGCGCTGGAAGGGATCCCCTGGGATTACGTGCTGGGATCGGTCCACTTTGTGGACGGCCAGGCGATCGATGTCCGGCCGGAGATCACCTGGCCTGAGGCCGACGTGGACCGGCTCTGGGAGCGGTACTTCCACCACCTGGCCCAAGCGGCCCAAAGCGGGCTGTTCTCCTGCCTCGCCCACCCCGACCTGCCCAAGAAGTACGGCTTCCGGCCCGCCGCCTTCCCCTGGGAGGCCTTCCAGCAGGTCTTGGACGGGGCGGCGGCGACGGGCACAGGCTTTGAGATCAACACGGCCGGGCTGCGGAAGCCGGTGGGGGAGCTCTACCCCGCCCTGGACCTCCTGCGGGCCGCGGTGACCCGGGGCCTCCCCATCCAGCTGGGCTCCGACGCCCACCGCCCCGAGGAGGTGGGGGCCGGCTTCGACCAGGCCTTGGCCTGGGCCCGGGAGGCCGGAGTTCCCGCTTTGACCCGCTGGGACCGCGGTCGGGCTACCTTGGAACCGTTGCCGGGCGGGAACGGGGGCTGCCCACCCCCGCCGGCGGACGACCCATCCAGCCCGGCCTGAGGCAGGCGGGCCGCGGCCGGTTGGAGGCCCGTCGCCAGGCGGAGGCCTCCCCGGAGAGGATTTGTCCCGCCAGCAGGTAACCTCTTGGTGGTGGCCTCCCATGCGCCTGACGGACCGCGGCTTGATCCGAGGCGACAACTTGCCGGTGCTCCGGGCGTTGCCCGACGGCGCCTTCGACCTGATCTACCTGGACCCTCCCTTCAACACCAACCGCCGGTACGGCCTGGCGCGGGGCCGGCCGGTGACTGGAGGCGGCCGCGCCCCCGGCGAGGTGGCCCTCGCCTTCGACGATGCCTGGCCCTGGACCGAGGCGACGGAGCTCCTCTACCACCAGGCCCTGGAGGAGCTGCCCCCGGCGCCCCGGGAGCTCCTCCGCACCCTGCGACAGGTCCTCGGTCCCGGCCACCTCCTGGCTTACCTGACCATGATGGTCCCCCGGCTGGTGGAGATCCACCGGGTGCTCGCCCCCACCGGCTCCCTCTACGTCCACTGTGATCCCCAGGCGAGCCACTACCTGAAGGTCTTCCTCGACGCCATCTTCGGACCCCGGCGCTTCCGGCGGGAGATCGTCTGGCGGAGCGGGTGGGTCAGCGGCTTCAAGAGCCGCACCCGCAACTGGGTCCGCAACCATGACATCCTCCTCTACTACACCCGGAGCCGGCAGTACGTTTTCAACAAGGAAGCGGCCTACCGGCCCCATCCCCCGGGCTACCGGCGCCGGGGCGGCGGGGCCAACCCTTCGGGGGTGGCCCTGGACGACGTCTGGACCGACATCTACTCCCCGTGGATCATGAGCTTCAGCCGGGAGAAGCTGGGGTACCCCACCCAGAAACCCGTGGCCCTTCTGGAGCGGATCCTCCGGGTCTCCACCCGGCCGGGAATGCGAGTCCTCGACCCCTTCGCCGGCGGCGGGAGCACCCTGGTGGCCGCGGAGACTCTGGGCCGGCGGTGGCTGGGCATTGACACGAGCCACTTGAGCACCGCCATGGTCCGGTACCGGATGCTCTGGCGCTTCGGCCTGGACCGGAGCCGGTTCCCCGTCAGGGGCGAGCCGGGCGACCTCAGGGCGGCCAAGGACCTGGCCCAAGAAGATCCGGTCCAGTTCGGCTGGTGGGCCCTCTCCCTGCTCCATGCCCGGCCTTTGGGCGCTCGTCGCTTGGGAGCGGGCCGGGCGGCGGTCCGGGTGGAGGGGGCCTTACCCTTCCGAGACCAGATCTTGGACGACGAAGCCCCACCCCTTCTCCCCGCGGAGGGGACGCCCGCGCCAGGAAAGGACTGGACCCTGGTGGTCGTCCAGCCCGTGGTGCGTCCCTCCGACCTCCCGGCCCTGGCCCGCCGGGCCGAAGGGCTGGGCGCCCGGCGGGTTCTGGCGACAGGCTTGGAGCTTCCCGCCAGCACCAGTGACTCCTGGGGGACCGTCGCCGGCCAGGGGCAGTTCCAGTGGCCACCGGACGAGACGGGGGTCCACCTCATCCCCCTGGAAACCCTGCTCCGCCGGGACCTCACCCCCGCCCTGATCCAACGCCCGCTCCGGCCCTTGTAGAGAAAACCGCCTTCGAGGAGCGCCTCGGCCCCCTTCCTTCTCGGCCGTCCGGAGGCATACTTTTCCAGCCACCGGACCATACTCCCTGAGGGAGATCCCTACGCCCAACACGCGAGGAGGGAGTCCGATGGCTGGATCGCGAGCTCTTGGGCCCGGGAGGCGGTCAGGCGCCTTCCCCGGCGCGCCCCCATCCCCGGAGGACGGCCTCTCCCTGGAGGTGCTTCAACAGGCCCTCCGCACCCTGCAGACGGCCTCCCAGCTCAGCCCCGCCGCCCGGCAGCGGGGCGTCCAGGCCCTGGAGCGGGCCTGCGCCCGCCTCCGCGCCCGCGCCAAGGTTTGACCCCCTCCCCGGCCCCTTGGATGGCGGCCCAACCGCACCGGAACGAGGCCCGTCCGGGGCGGCTTTGAAGGGGCGGAAAGGCCCGCGTTATAATGAAGCCGGCACCTTAACCCTTGGAAGGAGACCAGGCTCCCGCGGGACGCCTGGCTAGAGGAGTGGATGACCTTGCAACGCGGTCGACGGTTGGTGGCATACCTCGTCGGTGGCCTCGCGTTGGTGCTTGCCGGCGTGCTGCTCGGCGCGGTGCTCAGCCATCCGGGCACCCTTCAAGCCCAGCCCTCAGCGCCTGGGACGCAGCGGGTAAGCGAACCGGCGTCCATCGCCTTCCCCGGCGGGAGCCCGTCAGCCATCGCCGATGTGGCCGAGCGCCTCAGCCCGGCGGTCGTCTACATCGAGGTGCGGATGCCCCGGGCCACCCAGCGGCCGTCCTACCCCGATCCGTTCTGGTGGCCCTTCTTCGGCCCCCAGTTCCCGCCCCGCAGCGGTGAGACGGTCCAGGCGGGCACCGGCTTCATCATCGACCAGGAGGGCCACATCCTCACCAACCAGCACGTGGTGGGCAGCCTCAACGCCGGGCAGAGCATCCGGGTCTACCTGCAGACGCCGGAGTTCACCGACTGGGTGGATGCAGAGCTGATCGGCGCCGACTACCAGCTGGACCTGGCCGTCCTCAAGATTGAGAAGCCCCGGGAGCTCAAGGAGCTGCCTGTGGCCCCGCTGGGTGATTCGGACACGATGCGCCCTGGCGACTGGGTGATCGCCATCGGCAATCCCTTCGGAGCCCAGCTGGGTCTGGAGCACACGGTGACCGTCGGGGTGGTGAGCGCGCAGGGCCGCCAGATCTCGGTCTGGGACGAGTCCCGCCGGTCGCCCCGCACCTACCGGGACCTGATGCAGACCGACGCGGCCATCAATCGGGGGAACAGCGGCGGTCCCTTGATCAACATCTACGGTGAAGTCATCGGGATCAACACCGCCGTCAACACCCAGGGGCAAGGGATCGGCTTCGCCATCCCCATCAACACCGCCAAGGAGGTCCTCCAGGACCTGATCGAGCGGGGGATGACCCCTGGCGGGCCCTGGATCGGCATCACCTACCAGGACGTGACCCCTGAGATCGCGCGCATCCTGGGGCTGGACCATGACGAGGGGATCCTGGTGGCTGAGGTCCTGGCGGGCCAGCCGGCCGAGAAGGCGGGTCTTCAGGCGTACGACGTGATCGTGGAACTGAACCGGAAGCCTGTCCCCGACGGCGAGACCTTCCAGAAGATGGTCCAGGAACTGAAGCCCGGCGACACGGCGGTTTTGAAGGTGATCCGGAACGGCCGGGCGGTGGTCCTCACCGTCACCGTGGGCGAGCGGCCCCCCGAGTTCCGCTGAAGCTCCCGGGGCGCGGCGCACGCGTTCAGGGCCGGGGCACCCCCGGCCCTGTTTCTTGGTTACCCCTCCACCTCCACCTGCACCCCGTCCAGCATCCCGCCCAGGGGCGCCTGGGGCTTCCGAACCCGGACCCGAATGCGCCCCCGCTGGACCGGCAGCGCCTCGAGGGTGCGCTCCACCTGGCGGCGGATCCGCTCGGCCAGGTGCTCCAGCAAGTGGACCGGCTCCCCCTCCACCACCTCTTGGACCGCCCGGAAAAGGAGCCGGTAGTCCACCGTCTCCTCCAGGCGGTCGCTCTCCCGGGCCCGGGAGAGGTCCAGCTCCACCTCCAGGTCCACCTCGAAGGGCTGGCCTTGCTCCCGCTCGTGGGGTAAGAGGCCGTGGTGGCCCCAGAAGCGCATCCCCTGCAGCAGGATCCGGTCCATGGCCGCCTGTCCAACCGCCCTCCCTAGGACATCCCTACTCGAGGCCAATGGCCGGCTTGGGCCGCTGCTTGCCCAGCCCCTCGGGGGCCGGCCGGTTCTCGGCCCGCGGCTCGGGGGCCTCGGCCGTGGCCGCGGCCACGGCCTCGGAAGCCGCCTCGGACTCGGGCTGGGCCGGCTCCTCCTCGGGCACCTGGCCCGTCTCCATGAGCTGATGGAAGAGCTTCTCGTCGACGGTCTCCCGATCCTTGAGGACTTCCACCAGCACCTGGACCCGGTCCCAGTGCTCCTTGAGGATGGTCCGGGCCCGATCGTACGCCTCGTCCACCAGGCGCCGGACCTCCCGGTCGATGGCCGCCGCCACCTCTTCCGAGTAGTTCCGCTCCCGGGCCAGATCCCGGCCCAGGAAGATCTCCCCCTGCCGGTTGCCGAAGGTGAGGGGGCCCAACTCGTCGCTCATGCCCCACTCCATCACCATCCGGCGGGCCAGGTTGGTGGTCTTCTCCAGGTCGTCCTGGGCCCCGGTGCTGATCTCGTTGAAGGCCAGCTCCTCCGCCGCCCGGCCCCCCAGCATGTGGGCCAGGCGGTCAAAGAGCTCCGAGCGGGTGGCCACGTACCGCTCCTCCGCCGGCAGGGTCATGGTGTAGCCGCCCGCCATGCCCCGGCCGATGATGGTCACCTTGTGGACGGGATCCCCGTGGGGGAGGTAGTGGGCCACCACCGCGTGGCCCGCCTCGTGGTAGGCGAAAACCTCCTTGTCCCGCTCGGTGAGAATCCGGTTCTTCTTCTCGGGCCCGAGGAGGATCCGGTCGATGGCCTCCTCACAGTCGGCCATGGTGATCCGCTTCGCACCCCGGCGGGCCGCGAGGATGGCCGCCTCGTTCATCAGGTTCTCCAGGTCTGCCCCGGAGAAGCCGGGCGTCCGGCGGGCCAGGACCTCGAGGGAGACGTCGTCCGCCAGGGGCTTGTTCCGGGAGTGGATCTTGAGGATCTCGATCCGGCCCCGCAGGTCCGCCCGGTCGACGACGATCTTCCGGTCGAAGCGGCCTGGCCGGAGCAGGGCTGGGTCGAGCACGTCCGGCCGGTTGGTGGCCGCCATGACGATGATCCCCTGGTTGGGTTCGAAGCCGTCCATCTCCACCAAGAGCTGGTTGAGGGTCTGCTCCCGCTCGTCATGGCCGCCGCCCAGCCCGGCGCCCCGGTGGCGGCCCACCGCGTCCAGCTCGTCGATGAAGATGATGCAGGGGGCGTTCTTCTTCGCGGTGTCGAAGAGGTCCCGCACCCGGGAGGCCCCCACGCCCACGAACATCTCGACGAAGTCCGACCCCGAGATGCTGAAGAAGGGCACCCCCGCCTCCCCGGCCACCGCCCGGCCCAGAAGGGTCTTCCCCGTCCCCGGCGGGCCGACGAGAAGGACGCCCTTGGGGATCTTCGCCCCCAACTCCACAAACTTCTTGGGGTGCTTGAGGAACTCGACAATCTCCTGGAGCTCCACCTTGGCTTCGTCCAGGCCCGCCACGTCATCGAAGCGGACCTTGCTCTTTTCCTCGGTGTAGAGCTTGGCCCGGGCTTTGCCGAAGGACATGGCCCGATTGTTCCCGCCCTGCATCTGATTCAAGATGAAGATCCAAAGGCCCACGAAGATGACCAGGGTCAGGATGTTGGGCAGGATGGAGATCCACCAGGGAGCTGGGGGTTCGGGCGCCGCCGACACCCGGACCCCTTTGGCGATCAGGTCATCAGCCAGGTTGGTGAGGTTGGGCGGAATGTAGGTGGTGAACTCGGTGCCGTCCACCATCCGGCCTTGGACTTCCTGCTCGCCCACGATGGTCACCTGGGCGACCCGACCCGCGTTGACGGCGCGGATGAACTCGGTGTAATCCAGGCTGCGGGCACTTTCCGTGGGCGTGTAGAAGGTACTCACGATCATGACCGCGAGGATCGCGATCAGGAGATAGAGGCTCAGGCCCCTGAGGAAACGGTTCAAAGCGTGCCCTCCCCTCACCTACGAAGAAAAGGGGCGGGCCAGTGACGCTTCATCGTTCGGCCTGGTCCGCCCGCTGACCACGAAAAGCATGCGCTTGCCCCGTACGTCCGGCATGAGAGACGGCGAGCCGGCGGAATCTGCCTGTCCCAGCCGGCCGGTCCATTCGTCAGTATTATACCATAGTGGTTCCTACCCAACAACGAACCTTCCCCGCGCGGCGCCGTCAGGCTCAGCCGGACGGGGTGGTCACCGGGGGAAAGAGGGTTCCGGCCGCGGGGAAGGGCTACCTTGCAGGGGAGCCCAGGAGCCGGGGGCCAGGAGGAGCGGGGCTGGCGGGTTCAGCGGCGCGCGTCGGGATCCGGCCGGAGCCGGGCGACCACCACCGTGGCGTCGTCGGGAACGCCGCGGGGACAGAGCTCCCGGGCCCGGGCGGCCAGAAGCTCGGCCAGGACCGCGGGCTCCTCGGCCCGGAAGTGGGCCACGGTCTCCGCCAGCCACTCGGACCGGTGGCCCTCCCCCAGCTCCCAGAGCCCGTCGCTGGCCAGGATCACCCGATCGTCGGGGCCGAGGGTGAGGGTCTGAACCTCCGTTTGGAACCCGTCCACCGCCCCCGCGGGAGGGTTCTCCGCCTCCACCACCTCCACCTCCCCCCGCCGGATGACCAGGGAGGGGGCGGCCCCCAGCTTGAGGAACTGGGCCTGGCCCGTATACAGATCGACCACCAGCAGATCGAGGGTGGCGAAGCGAACCTGGTGGGTCCGGGCCCGCAGGAGGCGGTTCACCATCTGGACCGAGGGCTCGACGGCCAGACCTGCCTCCAGGAAGGAGCGCAAGAGATGGACCGCGGTCCGGCTGGCCTGCCAGGCGCTCAAACCCGAGCCCATGCCGTCGCTGAGGAGCACCGCCACCCGCCCGTCGGCCAACTCCATCCGGGCCACCGTATCCCCCGAGTGGAGCTCTCCCGCCCGCTGGAGGGCCGCGTCGGCCACCTCCAGGCGAAAACGCCGCTGGGGCAGGAGCTCAAAACGGCAGCCCTTTCCTTCACCCCCGGTGCAGGTGGCCTGCCAGACCGCGTAGGGGCGGCCCAGGCGCCGGGAGACCACCGGGGCGAGCCCCACCTGGCAGAAACCTGGATGGGGGCAGCCCGTCCGGAGGCGCACCCTCACCCGGTACCGGTTCGGGCCCACCCGGGTGCACCGCACCGTTTGGACCGGGGCCACCTGGGCCAGGCTCTGCCGGAGGGCCTCCTCCACCTCCTCCGCCTCCAGGCCCTCCTCCTCTACCCGGGCGGCCGCCGCCTCCACCAGGCCGGCTAGGGCCCGCAACTGCTGGGGGAGGAGAGCCGGGGCCCCCTCGTCGCGCAGGGTCCGGCGGCCGGCCTGGAAGGAGGGAAGAGTCTGGTTCAGGCCCCGGACGAGCCGGTCATGGCGGGTGCAGCGGAGGGCCAGGCGCTGGGGCAGGCGCTCTGGGGTGAGGGGAGGCTGGAGGTGCTCCAGCGCGCCCACCAGCTCCACCATCCCCCAGTAGGTGGTATACATCTCCCGGCCCCAGCATCGCTCGAGGGCAGGGCAGCCCTGGCAGGCGGCACCGTGCAGGGCCTGGATGAACTGGCCCACCGCTTCATCGGGCCGGGCGGGGCCGTCCGGTTCCAGCTCCCGGGCCATCCGCTCGTAGAGCCGGCTCACCTTCCGCAGTTCGGCCCCAACCCGGGCCCGCACTTGGGTGGCGGTGGGGGCTTCCTCTTCCCCCAGCCAGGCCGCCTGCCACCGCCGGAGGAGCCTCTTGGGCACCAGAGCCGCCAGAAGGGTGGCGGCGCCCGCGGAGACCAGAAGTTGGTCGAGGATCCATGGATCGGCGACCTGGGGCGTGGTCATGAGCAGGCCGAACCAAAAGCCGACCAGGACCCCCGCCCGGCCCAAGGGGCGGGCCATGCCGCCCACCAGACCCGCCAAACCCAGGAGGCTGGCCCAAGCCGCCGGGGAGCCGTGGCTCCAAACCCAGACCGCGCCGATGGCCAGACCCATGCCCGCCCCCGCGCCCGCGCCGCCCGCCCAGGCCGCCCCCTGGACCAAAAGGGAGGCGCCCAGCCACGCCGGGTGGAGGGGCGTTCCCGTCCAACGCCAGAGGGCGCCGGCCCCGAGCGCGAGGAGCAGCCCCAGGCCGAGCAGCCGGGCCGGGCGGCCCGCCCACGCTGGGCCGGTCAGGGGCACCCAGAGGAGGAAGGCGGCTGCAATGGCCAGGGCGGGGCCCACCGCGGTCTTGAACGCCTCCAGGCCATCCCCGGCCGCCAAGGCCGTCGGCAACCCCACCGCCCCTTGGAGGACGAGAAGAAGGGCCGCCTGCCCGAGAGAGGCTCCCGGGCCGTTGGGACTCGGGCGATGCCGGGCCAGCTCCACCAGGGCGAAGGCAAGGAGCACCACCACCTCCCGCCCAGCCGCCGGGCTGCCCGCGAACCCCGCGAGCACCAAGCCCAACACCACGGCTCCCCCGGCTGCCCGGCTCCCTTGGGCCAAGGCGGCCGCCCCGAGGGCGGCCGCCCACAGGCTTCCGGGAAGGCCGGGAAAGGTGAAGCCCGCCAGGAGCCAGGCCGCGACACCGAAGGCGGCTACGGATGCCAGGCGGCGCAGGCGGAAGGCCCGGTCCCCTACGGGCTGGCTCCGGGCTCGAGGCGTGAACATCCGTGAGGCCAGGTGATCGGAAGAGGCCTCTGAGGCCATAGGCCCGCCTCCCCTGGGACGGTGGGGTGGCTCAACGTTGGACGAAGGAGGGGCAGCCGTACCCACAGGCTGCCCCGCCGGTCGCCAAGCGTTGAGGGGAGCGATGCGGCCTCAGGATAGCACGGAGGCCCCAGCCCGTCTGTCGAAAGACTTGGGCTGGGGCTCGAAAGATTCCAGGGTGGGGAGTCAACGCTCCCCATCCTCCGACACCGTCAACGATACGCGTCGATAAGGCTCTGCAGGAAGGTCTGCCGATCCTGAACCGTGGGCGGCTCCAGCGCGGCCAGGCGCTCCTCGTAGGGGATGGTCTCCGGCTCCCGGTAGAGGACGCCCGTGTGGAGGGCCTCGGTGTGGAGCGCGAGTTCGAAGGCTCGGACCGGGTCGGTGGGATCGTACCCCTGGGGAAGGGGCGCGACCCGGGGCTTGATCTGGGCCAAGGTGTTGTTGAAGGTGGGGCAGGGGCTGACCGCGTGGATGAAGGCGAAGCCCCGGTGCTCGATCCCCTGCCGGATCAGATCGGCCAGCTCCGCCACCGCCCAGGAGACCCCCCGGGCGACGAAGGAGGCGCCGGCCGCGACCGCCATGGCCACAGGGTTGAGGGGCCGGTCCACGTTCCCCCAGGGGGTGGTGGAGGAACGCTGCTGGAGACGGCTGGTGGGCGAAATCTGGCCCTTGGTCAGACCGTAAATGGAGTTGTCCATCATTATGTAGGTGATGTCCGGATTCCTCCGGGCCGCGTGGGGAAAGTGCCCGGCGCCGATGGCCAGACCGTCCCCGTCCCCGCCCACGGCCAGCACCGTCAGCTCCGGGTTGGCCACCTTGAGCCCCGTCGCGATGGGGAGCACCCGGCCGTGGACGCTGTGGAAGCCGTACGCGTTGAGGAAGATGGGGAACCGGGAAGAACAGCCGATCCCCGAGACGACCGCCACCCGGTGGGGTTCCACCTGGAGCGTGGCCAGGGCCCGGGTGGTCGCCTCCAGCACCCCATAGTCCCCACAGCCCGGGCACCAGGTGGGCTTGTTGGCACTCCGATAGATCTTGGGAACGAGGCTAGCGGCCATCAGGATACACCTCTTTGATCTTCTCGTAGATGTCCACGGGCCGGAAGGGAAGCCCATCCGACTTGGTCAACCGGTGGGGTTCGATGGTGAACTGGGTCCTGAGCAGGTTGGCGAACTGGCCGCTGAAGTTGACCTCCGGCACCAGAACGGCTTTCACCTGGCGGAGGAAGGCGCGGATCTCACCGTGGGGGAGCGGCCAGAGCATCCGGGTGTGGAGCGCGGCGACCCGGTACCCCTCCCGGTTGGCCCGAGCGACCGCCTCCCGGATCACCCCTTCCTGGGAGCCCCAGCCCAGAACCCCCAAGACGGGCTCGGGGTGGCCCCACCGCCGGGTCATCCCCGGTTCCTGGGCGGCCAGGGCCATCTTCCGGGCCCGCTTGGCCATCATCTGGGTCCGACGAGCCGGATCGTAGGCCGGCCGGCCGAACTCGTCGTGTTCCAGGCCGGTGATCACGTGCTGGAGACCCACCATGCCGGGCACCGCCGCGGGGGAGATGCCCGACTCGGTGAGCTGGAAGCGCCGGTACGCACCGTTTCGCCGGGCCAGGATCCGGTAGCTGGGCCGGATCTCGTCCACCGGCGGCGGCGCCACGCTCGCCTTCCGGAAGCCCAGGAACTGGTCCGAAAGGACGATCACCGGGCACTGGTACCGCTCCGCGAGGTCGAAGGCCTGCACCGTCGTCTGGAAAGCGTCGGCCACACTGGTGGCGCCCAAGACGATCCGGGGGCCTTCGCCGTGGGCGCCCCAGACGGCCAGGTTGAGATCACCCTGCTCCTCCTTGGTGGGCATGCCCGTGCTGGGTCCCGCCCGTTGGACATCCACCACCACCGCCGGCAACTCCGCCGCGGAGGCCAGCCCGAGGAGTTCCACCATGAGGGAGAGGCCGGGGCCCGAGGTGGCCGTCATGGCCCGCGCCCCGCCGAAGGAGGCGCCCAAAACCATGGCCAGGGCGGCGATCTCATCTTCCGCCTGGACCAGCCGCCCGCCCACCTGGGGGAGCCAGCGCACCAGGTTCTCCATGATGTCCGAGGCGGGCGTGATGGGGTAGCCGGCGAAGAAGGTGAGCCCTGCCGCCAGAGCCCCCAGCGCCACCGCCTCATTGCCCGAGAGAACCACCCGCCCCGTGTGAGGGCCCGTCCCGATCCGGTAGGGATCCTGCTTGGTTACGTGGTCCCGGACGTAGGCAGCGCCCGCCTCCAGCGCCCGCCGGTTGGCCTCTTGGGCCTCTTCCCCCTTCCGGGCGAAGCGCTGGGCCACCAGGCTGAAGAGCACCTCCCGGGGCAGGTCGAAGAGTTCGGCCACCGCCCCGAGGACCACCATGTTCTTCGCCCGCAAGGAGCCCACCTGATCCCGGGCCAGGGTGGTGAAGGGGATGGGATAGGCCGTCCCGTCGAAGGACGGATCGGGGGTCACCTGGTCCCCGTCGCAGACCAGGATCCCCCCGGGTCGGAGGTCGGGCAGGCCCTTCTCGTACCCTTCCCCGTTGAAGGCGACCAGCACATCCACCCGATCGCCCTGGGAGAGAAGGAGGTCGTCGCCGACCCGGACCTGGTAGACGGCATGGCCTCCCCGAATCTCTGCCGGAAAGGTGCGAACGGTGTAGATCTCCCGCCCGGCCCGAGCCGCGGCCTGGGCGAAGATCTCACCGCAGCTGATGACACCCTCACCCGATTCGCCGCCGAACCGGAAGACGAGATCGATCGGTTGCACGCCACGATGCCCCCTGTCCAACCGCAGCTTCTGTGGAAGAACGGCGGCCTGTCATAAAAGAAGGATCCGTCTTCATCATACATCATGGGGAGTTGCCTCCGAAAGAAGAGAAGGCGCCCTCCTGGGCGCCTTGGAGCCGATGGGGTGGGACGGCGCGAGGCGGGCGCCAGCCCCTCAGCGGGCGACGACAGGCCAGGGGGGCAGGCGGCGCTTGTGCTCCGTCGCCCGGTGGAGGGCCTCGATGCGGGCCACCACCTCGGGGTCCCCTTCGCCGGTGAGGAGGTACCGGTCCAGCGCCTCGTAGCTGAGCCCCATCTCCGCCTCGTCGCTCTGGTCAGCCCAGAGGCCTGCGGAGGGCGTCCGCTGGAGGATCGCCTCCGGCAGCCCCAGGTAGCGGCCCAGGGCCCGCACCTCGCCCTTCACCAGGTCAGCCAGAGGCAACAGGTCCGCCCCGCCGTCCCCGTACTTGGTGAAGTAGCCGGTGTAGACCTCGGCCCGGTTGTCCGTCCCCAAGACCAAGTACCCCCGGAGCCCCGCCGCATGGTAGAGGGTGAGCATGCGGAGCCGGGGCTTGATGTTGGCCTGGACCACCCGCAGCCGGTCAGGATCCACCCCAGGGGGAAGGGTCGCCTGGAAGCGCTCCACCAGGGCGTCGTAGACAGGGCCCAGGTCGATTACCTGGTACTCGATTCCCAACTGGTGGGCCACCTGGACCGCATGGGCCTGGTCGGCTGGGTCGCTGTGGCAGGGCATCACCAGCCCCAACACATGGCCGGGCGCGGCCCTCTGGGCCAGGGCGGCGGTGACGGCCGAGTCGAGCCCGCCCGAAAGCCCCACCACAAAGCCCCGGGCCCCACTCTGCTGGAGCTGGGCCTCCAGCCAGCGGATCAGCTGGGTACACACCTTAGCGGCATCCATAGCAGACCCCTCCTTGGCGCCTTCCGCCTCCGGCGGATGGCAGCCCCGACGGCTTGCAGCTCCATTCTGACAGAGCCCGCGCCCGGCCTCAAGCCCAGCGTGGCCAAGCTCGCCCCCGCATAGGATGGAGCGAACCCTCGGGCCGAGAGGCGGAGGAGGCGGGGCTGTGCGGGCCGTCTGGGTGATCCGGCGCCGGACGCTCCTGGGGATCCTGGCCGCGCTGCTCCTGGTGGCCACCCTCGGCCTCCTCGCGGCGGTGCG
The DNA here is from genome assembly GCF_047459355.1 of Limnochorda sp. Taxonomy (NCBI): domain Bacteria; kingdom Bacillati; phylum Bacillota; class Limnochordia; order Limnochordales; family Limnochordaceae; genus Limnochorda; species Limnochorda sp. The sequence goes on from NZ_VSCV01000002.1 coordinate 40,849, forward strand.
GGCCTGGCGGGGCGAGCCCTCCGCATCCCTCACCCACGGCCCCGCGGCCTGCGGCCTCCCCGGGCTCCCCGATCCCACCCTGTACTCCGTGCCTACGGCCGACGGGCTGGCCTGGTCGGTGGCCCCTCCGCCGGCTTTGCTCCAGCTCCAGGCTGAGCTGGCGGCACCGGTGGTGGTGGGCGCCTACCAGATCCACCTGCGGGAGCTCCTCTTTGAGGAGGCGGCCAACGTCCGCCTGGGGGCGGCCCTCCTCCAAGGCCAGATCCTCCGGCCTGGGGAACGCTTCTCCTTCAACGAGCGGGTGGGTCCCTACACCTACGAGCGGGGCTTCCGGGACGGGCCCGAGTACCGGGGCGGCCAGGTGGTGGCCGCCCCTGGCGGAGGCATCTGCAAGGTCGCCTCCGCCCTCTTCAACGCCGCGGTCCTGGCCGGGCTCACCATCGAGGAACGGCACCCCCACAGCATGCAGGTCCCCTACGTGCCACCGGGGCAGGATGCGGCCATCGCCTACCCAAGCAAAGACCTCCGCCTGCGGAACGACCGGGAAAGCCCGGTCATCCTCTGGGCGGAGGTCCAGGACCGAACGTTGACGGTCGCCCTCTACGGCGGCTACGAACCCCCTCTGGTGGAGTGGCATCACCAGATCTTGGAACGGGTGCCCCACGGCCGCATCCGTCGGCCCCAAGCCAACCTGGCCACAGGCCAGGAGCGGGTCGCCATCCAGGGTCTGGACGGCCTCCGCATCCGCTCCTGGCTGACCGCGGTCGAGCCCGACGGCCGGCGGCACCAGACCGATCTGGGCATCACCCTCTACCATCCCCGGCCGGAGGTGGTGGAGTACGCCCCCTGACCGGGCTGGCTCCTGGTCGGGTCAGGCCAGGTTGAGGCGCTTCTCCAGCTCCTCCAGCTCCCGGGCCGTGGGCTCCGGGAGGTAGACGCCCTTCTCCCGGGCCTCCCGCTCCCGCTCCAGCTCCAGCTCGCCCGGCACCAGCACCCGGTCGAAACCGGCCGCGGGCGGCAGCGCGTGGACCCGCCGGATGGCCTCATCCATCTCCCGCTTGTAGGTCTCCAGATCGGTGAAGGCGGCCACGTTGATGGCCATGAAGACATGGCCCAGACCCTGGGGCCGGTCCGTCTCGCTGAAGAGCGGCGCGATGAAGGGCCCGGTCAAGGCGCCGGCCAGCGGGCCGCAGAGCAGGTCGATGATGAGGGAGATGGCCGAACCCTTCGCCTCGCCAAAGGGGAGGAGCGCCCCTTCCAGGGCGGCCGCCGGGTCGGTGGTGGGGTTGCCGTCCTTGTCCAGCGCCCACCCCAGGGGGATGCTCTGGCCGGCATCGTGGGCCAGCTTGATCTTCCCGTGGGCGACCACGCTGGTGGCCATGTCGAGGCCAACGGGCACCTCCTCACCCGCGGGCAGCCCGATGGCCAAGGGGTTGGTGCCCAGGTACCGCCGGCCCGCCCCCCAGGGGGCGACGAAGGAGTCGGCGTTGGAGAGAGCCACCCCGATCATGTCCTGCTCCACCGCGCGCTTGACGAAGTACCAGGCCATCCCGAAGTGGTTGGAGTTGCGGACGGTGACCACGCCCACACCGGCTGTCCGGGCCTTCTCGATGGCCAGGTCCATGGCGAACACCCCCGTGGGGATGCCATGGCCCTTCCGGCCGTCGAGGGCGGCCGCGGCCGGCGCCTCCCGGAGAACGGCAGGCGTCGCCTTGGGATCAATGGAACCCCGCTGGATCCGCTCCACGTAGATGGGGAGACGGGTCACACCGTGGGAGGAGACGCCCCGCAGATCGGCCAAGACCAGGCAGGCCGCCACATGCTCCGCCGCCTCCCGGGGCATGCCCACCGTCTCGAGAATGGTGATGCAGCGGTTCCGCAGCTCCGCTTCTGGAATGGGTCCCACACCTTGCTTCACTGCCATCGCCCTTCCACTCCCTTTCCAGACGAGAGCCCCCGGGGCGGGGGCTCACGCCTTCCCTTAGAACGGCTCACCGGAGGTGAAGCCGCCGTCGACGAAGAGCACGTGTCCGGTGACGTAGTCGGAGGCCGGGGAGGCCAGGAAGATCAGAGCGCCGTGGAGGTCCTGGGGCTGGCCCACCCGACCCAGCGCGATCCGCCCCACCAGGTGGTCGACCCAGGCCTGGTCCTGGAAGAGCTGCTCGTTCATGGCGGTGCGGAAGAAGCCGGGCGCGATGGCGTTGACGTTGATCTTCCAGGGGCCCCAATCCTGAGCCAGGGAGCGGGTCAACAGGACGACACCGCCCTTGCTCGAGGCGTAGGCGACCCGCTTGGGCATGCCAACCCGGCTCATAACCGAGCCGATGTTGATGATCTTGCCGCCCCCCTGGTCCCGCATGATGGGCGCGGCCGCCTGGGCGCAGAAGAAGCTCCCCGTCAGGTTGACCCCGATCACCCGGTTCCAGTCCTCGGGGGCGAGCTTGTCCGTCTCGATGATCTTGTGGGTGCCCGCCGCGTTGACCAGGATGTCCAGGCGCCCCTTCCACTCCGCCGCCTGGCGCATCACCTGGCGGACCTGCTCGGCGTTGGTCACGTCGACCTGCAGAGCCAGCGCGTCACCCGGCAGGCTCTCCGCCGCCCGCTGGGCCGCCTCGGCCATGTAATCCAAGATGACCACACTCGCCCCGGCCTCCGCGAGGGCCTGGGCCATGGAGCCGCCCAGAGCGCCACCCCCACCCGTCACCACCGCCACCCGTCCCGTGAGGTCAAACATCTTGAGAAGCTCCTTGGACATGCACCAACCTCCTCCATCCTCAGTCTGAAAGGAAGGGCCCGGCCTCATCCGGGGCCGGGCATCCCTCCCCTGCCTCATGCCTTTCCCGGAGCTAGCCGAAGATGAGGTTCGGCAGCCAGAGGACGACCTGCGGGAAGAGGAACATGAGCGCGATGACGCACAGCGCCGCCACGAAGAAGGGCCAGCCTTCCCGGACAAAGTCCCCCACCGAGCAGTCCAGGATGGAGCAGACCCCGTACATGGACAATCCCACGGGCGGCGTGTTCAAACCCACCGCGCAGGTGATGACGAAGAGCACCCCGAAGTGGACCAGGTCGACGCCGATCCCCTTCATGACCGGGACCAGGATGGCCGAGAGCAACAGGATGATCACCGTCGAATCGAGCACCGTCCCCAGAAGCAGGAGGAAGACGAGGATGATGAACAGGATCACCAGCGGGTTGGAGCTCAGGCCGATGAGGGTCTGGGTCAGGGTCTGGGGGATCATCTCCCACTTCATGGCGTAGCTGACCAGCCCCGACATGGCGATGAGGAGCATGATCATGCCCGTGTCCAGGATGCTGCTTTGGGCGGCCTGCTTAAAGCGTTCCCAATCCAGCTCCCGGTAGGCGAGGAGCCCCACCAGGACGGCGTAGAGGCAGGCCGCCGCCCCCGCTTCTGAGGGAACCAGGAGCCCGCTCCGCAGGGTGACGATGAGCAGGATGGGGAACATGATGGCCCAGATGGTGGCCACGCCCGTCCGGGCGATATCTCGGACCGGCGCCGGCCGCTCCCGCTCGGGGCGGTACCCCCGCCGCCGGGCCGTGATGGAGACGACGATGCCATAGGCCAGGGCCATGAGGAGACCAGGCACCAGTCCGCCGGCGAAGAGGCGGCCGATGGAGACCTGGCCGATGCTCCCGTACAGGACCAGCCCAATGCCCGGCGGGATGGCGATGGTGATCAAGGCGGTGAAGGCAAAGTTGGCCGCCGCCCAACCCCGGCTGTAGCCGCGACGAATCATCTCCGGACCCATGATGCGGGCCTGCATCGCCGAGTCCGCGATGGCCGAACCCGTCACCCCGCCCATCAGGGTGCTCAAGATGACGCTCACCTGCCCCAGCCAACCCCACATGTGGCCGGCCACAACCCGCGCAAACTCAACGAGCCTCTTGGTGACGCCGGTGGCGTTCATCAGGTTGCCGGCGAAGACGAACATGGGGATCGCCAGCAGGCTGAAGCTTTGGGTCTCGGAGAGGACCAGCTGCACCGGCATGGTGAGCGGCAGGTGGGGCTGCTGGAGGAAGAAGAGGAAGCCGGCGATGCCGATGGCGAAGGCAACGGGCATCCCCAAGAGCAGGAGGACCAAGAAGGCCACCAGAACGAGGGTCATGCCTGGTCAACCCCCTCACCTTGGGCCTCGCCGTTGCCAGCCCCCCGGAATGCCTGCCAGGTCTCCCGCGCCTTGAGGATGGTGGTGATGCTCAAGAGGACGCACCCCACGGGCACGCTCAAGGTGGGCCACGCATAGCTGAAGCCTGGAATCCCCGAGTAGGTCCGGAACCGGGTGGTCCAGGTCAGGGTGGAGCCGTGGTAAGCAAGAACCGCCAGGAAGATCAGGATCAGAGCATAGTTGAAAAGCTTGACGCCCAGCCGGACCTTCTCCGGCAGGAGGTTCACGAACAAGTCCACCGACGGGTGCCGGTCGTGGCGGAAGGCGGCGTCAGCCGCCAGGAAGACAGCCCAAGCGAAGAGGAAGGTGGCGAACTCCATCCCCCACGCGATGGGGTGCCCGATGTACCGGGTGAAGGCGGCGAAGAGGATGACGGCCAGGGTCGCGGTCAGCAGGAACCGGGCCAGCCGCTCCTCCCACTCGCAGATGACGGCGTAGACTCTGCGCAACATGATCGTGGGTTTCCCCCCTCATGCAAGGGCCGGTCTCGCCCCGGCGCAAGACGCGCCGGGGCGAGACCCCAACCCCATCCAGCCGTTACGGCGGGCTCAGATCTTGCCGAGCTGCCGGTAGATCTCCTCCCGGACCTTGGTCAGGCCGAGGCGCTCGTAGGCAGCCAGACCAGCCTTCCGGAAGGCGTCATAGTCGATGTCGGTGTGGATGGTCATGCCCAGCTCCTGAGCCCGGGCCCGCTTGGCGGCGGTGTCCCGCTCGATCTCGTAGGAGGCCTCCATGCCGGCCTTGTTGCACTCCTCGACCAGGATCTCCTGGTACTCCTTGGGCAGGCTCTGGAACCAGCGCTCGCTGATCACCTCAAAGTTGATCAGCAGGAAGTGCTTGGTCTCGTTGACGTAGTCGAGGACCTCATGGAGGGCGTGGTCTTCGATGTTGTCGTAGACCAGCTCAGCGCCGTCCACCACGCCCTGCTGGATGCCCGTGTACATCTCGCCGAAGTTCATGGCGGTGGGCACCGCACCCAGGGCCCGGACCGACTCCTGCCAGATGGGCGCGGGAGGCGTCCGGATCTTCAGCCCAGCCAGATCAGCGGGCTTGCTGATGGGCTTGTTGGTCATGAAGTGCCGGAAGCCCTGCACCCAGTTGAAGGAAAGGACCCGGATGCCGTACTCGTTGGCCAGCTTGTCGATCCATTCCTGAACCATGGGCAGGTCGTTGAGGGCCCAGACCTCCTCCAGGCTCTCAACGAAGTAGGGGCCGTTCATCACCGCAATCTCGGGCACGTAGTTCCCCATACGGGCCGAGTCGGTGTTCTGGCCGACGGGCACACCCATCCGGATCTGCTCGATGATGTCCTCCTCAACGCCCAGCTGGGAGCTGTGGAAGACCAGAATCTGCAGGTCGCCGTTGGTCCGCTCGTAGACCCGGTCGGCCCAGACTTGCAACCACTTATGGTAGGGGTGGTTGGGCCCCAAGACGTGGTTGAAGCGCAGCGTGTAGGTGGGAGCCGCCGACGCCGAGATTGTGAACGCGGCAACCATCACGACTGCGAGGAGCGCGGTGATCGCTCTCTTGGCCATCTCTGCAAACCTCCCCGTACGAAAGGTAGGCATTGGACTTCTCCCCCGAACATGGGTCAGCGCTGATGCCAGGCCCTGCCAGGGGATCTCCCCCGACCCGCTTTCAGGCGGCCAGCCCACACGCCCCGAGGGGGTGTCAAGCCAGCCTGCGGCGGGACCTCCCGTCCGTCGCGCTTACGAGCCCAGGGGGTAGCCCATGGCCCGTGAGATCTCCCGGGCGACTCGGGCCACCATCCGGCCCAATCCGGGCACCCGCTCAGGGGTGACCGAGAAGATGGGACCCGACGCGCTGAGAGCCGCCATCACCCGGCCGGTGTAGCCGAAGATAGGGGCGCCCACGCAGCGGATGCCCTCCTCGTTCTCGCTGTCATCGACGGCGTAGCCTCGGGATCGGACCATGGCCAGATGCTCCCGAAGCGCGTCCGCGCTGGTGATGGTCCGGGGCGTGCGCGCCTCGAACTCCGTCTGGCTCAGGACCGCCTCCAGCTCGGCTTCGGGGAGATGGGCGAGGATCGCCTTCCCCAAAGCGGTGCAGTACGCCGGAAAGCGGCTTCCGACCGTCGAGGCCATGTGGATGCTCGTGGGTGCGTCCAGCTTTTCGATGTAGACGATGTCAGTGCCGTCGAGAACCGCCATGTGGACGGTCAGCAAGGTCTCGTCGCGGAAGCGGGCCAGATAAGGCCCGGCCACCTCGCGCAACTCGAAGCGGGCCAGCACCCGGCCGCCCAGCTCTAGGAGCCGAAGCCCCAGGCGGTAGCGGCCTTTCTCGGCGCCGACCTCCACCGCCCCCACGTGGAGGAGGGTCTGGAGCAGGCGGTGCACCGTCGCCTTGTGGAGGCCCGTAGCCCGGGCCAGCTGGGAGACACCGGCCTCCCGGTGGCTGAGGACATCCAAGAGGAGAAACGCCCGCTCCACGGCCTGGACCCGATCCCCGCCGCTCCGCAGGCCGGTCGCCTGGGGAGCCTGCTCCCGGGCAGGTTCCAACGGCTGTGGTGCCTCCTTGCTTGCCAGCCCACCGGCCGGGCCGGAGTGCGCCATCCGCCGATCCCCCTCCAGGGGCGTGGTGTCTCGTTTTACGAGACGCCGTTCCGCTTCTGTTGATTGGCTTCGTCGCCGCGGCTTGTTTCCCTCCCAACGTGACCCGCGGGGAACACTTCCAGGAAGGCGTGGCAGCCCCTGGCAGCGGGCAGGATCCGGGCACGCCCGGGGCGAACGGTGGGATTCGCAGGAAGAGACGCTGTCTCGCCAAGTGGAACCATAGGCAGCGTGGACCTTTGCCGAAACGGGGGGGTAGGCAGGTGTCGGAGAAGCGGGTAGCTGTGGTCACCGGCGCTTCCCGGGGGATCGGCCTGGCCATCGCCCGGCGCCTGGTGGCCGAGGGGTGTGCCGTGGTCATCGCCGACCTGGATCAGGAGCAGGCCCAACAGGCGGCGGCCTCCATCGATCCCAGCGGGGATTCGATGGGCATCAAGATGGATGTCTCCAACTATGACGAGGTGGCCCAGGCGGTCCAGCAGATTCGGGAGCGGTACGGACGGATCGATATCCTGGTGAACAACGCCGGCATCATCCGGCGGGGCACCCTGGAGACGGTGACCGAAGAGGATTGGGATGCGGTCATCACCGTCAACCTGAAGGGAACCTTCAACTGCTGCAAGCACGTGGTCCCCATCATGCTGGAGCGGGGCTGGGGCCGCATCATCAACGTCGCCTCCATCGCGGCCAAGCTGGGCGACATCACCTCCGCCCCCGGGTACGGCCCCTCCAAGGCCGGCCAGGTCGCCCTCACCAAGACCTTGGCCCGGGAGCTGGCCCCCAAGGGCATCACCGTCAACGCGGTCGCGCCCCATGCCATCGAGACGGAGATGAGCGCCCAATGGAGCGACGAGATGCGGCAGCGGGTCATCGCCGGAGTGCCCATGGGGCGCCTGGGCAAGCCCGAGGAGGTGGCGGCGGCGGTCGCGTTCCTCGCCTCCGACGAGGCGGGCTTCATTACCGGCGCCACCTTGGACATCAACGGTGGGACGCTCATGGACTGAGCCTGGGGCCAGGCGGCCTCAGGCTCCCGCCCGGGGGCAGGCGGACCCGGCAACCCTCGCGCGGCGGCGCTTGCCTGCCGGGACAACGAAAAAGAGCGGGGCATGCCCCGCTCTCCCTGTTTCCTTGGTGGGCCGCCTGGGACTCGAACCCAGAACCTTGAGATTAAGAGTCTCCTGCTCTACCAATTGAGCTAACGGCCCACGTCCTGCGGCGATCTCCAAACCGCAGCTATGAGTATACCCAGCCGGCGGCCTCTCGTCAAGCGGTTCAGCCGTCAAACCTCGCGGGCCGGCGCCTCAGAGACACCGGCCCGCACTCCCGCTCCCCTCACGGGATCCCGATCCAGGCGCGTCGAGCTGGCCAGGATACCCAGCCCTCCCCGGGTTCAGGCCGCTTGGGCCGCGACCCGTGCCTTGAGCCGCTGCCATGTGGCCTGAAGCCAGGGACGGACAAAGTAGTCAAGCCCGTAGTACCCGGCAGCCATCCCGGCCCAGACAATGACCGCCTGCATGGCCAGCATCATGGGATTGCTGCTCAAGGTCCCCGCCAGGAGGAAGTTCAGGTTCATGAAGGCTCCCATGAGGGCGGCAAAGGTGGTGAAGACCCCCACGATCAGGGCGAGACCCACCAGCACCTCGCCCAAGACAATCAGGTAGCTGAAGAGGGTGGCGTTGGGCATCGCCACGTTCTCGATGAAGGACGCATACCAGCCCTGGACCACAGGATTCTCGCCGCTGGCCTTGGCGAGAACACCGTTGAAGAAACCGCTGATGGCCGTCCCGGCCCCCTCGCCGAACCAGGCCGGATTGGTCAGCTTGTGGAGACCCGACTGGAGCCAGATGTACCCGACATAGACCCGCAACAGGGTGAGGAGAAGGCGCCCGATCGCCTGCATCGTGGGACCTCCTTACTCCGGACCGGCGCCTGCACCGATCACGGGTGGGATCGCACCCTCATTGTGATCCGGTGCACACCCGAGAGGAAATGGCCGAATGTCCCAACTTGGATAGGGCAGATTGCCCGATCCGACCGGACGACCACCCGGGTGCTTTGTCACCCCCACCTCCTTCACCCGGACCACCCCGCGGCCCCAGCCCCGCCGGGGCCACCCGAACCTTCGGGGAACCCTGAAGAGCCGCTTCGAACCTGTCAAGCTCTTGACCCCGGGGCCCCAAGCCGGTATAATGGCAAGCGCACGGCGGCGTAGCTCAGTTGGTTAGAGCATGCGGTTCATACCCGCAGGGTCGCTGGTTCGAGTCCAGCCGCCGCTACCAGACGCGACGAGGGGAGGGCTGAGCCCTCCCCTTTTCGCGTTGGCGTTCCCGATCAGGAGCCGCGAAGCCCCCCGAAACCTCCTCCGTCCTAGCTGTCCTCCACCACCTCGTCGTCCGAACCTTCGTCCCCGTCTCCGCCGTCCCCATGGCCCGGGCCCTCATCGGGGGCAAAGAGGTTGAGCGGATCCCCCGACAGGACAATGACGACTTGGTACCCCTTGGTCTTCGCCCGGTGGTAGAGGGTCGCGACGCTGGAGGGGCTGAGGCCCAGCCGTCGGGCCACCTCCTGGTTGGTCAGCCCCATCTCCTTGAGGGCCACCACCTGCCGTTCTCGGAAACTGAGGCGTTCAGCCCCCCGGATCTCGATCTGCACCGCCGTGCCTCCCCGCCACGCCGCTCATCCCTGGGCCCGGCCCCGGGCCCGTCCCAGGCCTTGAACCCTTCGCCAAACTTATCCACAAACTGTGGACAACATGTGGACAAGGTGTGTACATGGTGTTGACAAGAGATCCCCTCTCTGGTTCCCGGTCCGGGGGCCGATCCCTGCTCCCTCGCGGCCGGACCTGGAGCCACCGAACCTCTTGCACGGCAGAAGCCTTCTGGGGTAGGATGACGGGTGAGGCGTCGAGCATCCGGTCGGCACGCCCTGAGCCGGGATGGCGGAACAGGTAGACGCCGGGGACTTAAAATCCTCTGCCGCAAGGCGTGCGGGTTCGAATCCCGCTCCCGGCACCAAGCCCCCGGGTGCCTCCGTGGCGCCTGAAATCGTCGGGCCGGCCCTAGGGCCGGCCATGCTCTTGTTGGCACCTGCCGGAAGGCCAGACAGGCCGCCCAAGGTTCCTCTGGGCCCGTCCGGCCCCAGTCACCCGGAAGGCCTGCCGGACCGGCTTCCCTTTCCGAATAGGGGCGCACCCGGCTTCAGCTCTGGCGAGTATACTGGATTCTTGTCCCACCAGCGGGGAAGGGCGCTCCCAAGGCCTTCCCCGGCCTCTTCTTTCCCGCGTTTCACGCTATAATGGTTACGGTTCGTATCAGAGACGCGGTCCCGACGCCTGCCGGGGCCGGGCCCCGGGGGCTGTCCTCTCTGCCGCTAGCTAGGAGGATCGACCGATGCCGGTCCAAGACCTGAGTCTGAAGCTCGCCGGTGAGGCCGGTCAGGGCGTGGAGTCCAACGGCGCCGGTTTTGCCAGGGCCCTGACCCGCGCCGGCCTGTACGTCTACACGGCCAGCGATTACATGTCCCGGATCCGCGGCGGGCACAACTCGTATCTCATCCGTGCCAGCGCGGAGAAGGTGCGCGTCCATCGGGACCACCTTCACCTGCTCCTGGCCTTCAACCCGCAGGCGGTCACCACCCACTTGGGTGAGCTGGTTCCCGAAGGCGCCATCATCTACGACGAAGGGATGAAGGTGCCCGAGGCCCAGGTGGCGGCGGCAGGGGTCCAGCTCTTCCCCCTCCCCTTGCGGGAGCTGGCGGAGAAGGTGGGCGGCAGCCGGATCATGGTCAACACCGCCGCCCTCGGGGCGGCCACCGCGGTCATGGGGCTGGATCTGAGCCACGTGGAAAGCGTGATCTTGGACAACTTCGGCAGCAAGAAGGGGGCGGCCGTGGCCGAGGCCAACCTGAAGGTGGCCCGGGCCGCCTATGAGACGGCCGGCGAGCGGTACGCCGACCGCTTCCCCTGGAAGCTGCCCAAGGTCGCCAACGCGCCGCGCCGGTACCTGCTCAACGGCAACCAGGCCATCGCCATGGGAGCCCTCGCCGGGGGGTGCCGGTTCATCTCGGCCTACCCCATGACCCCCGCGTCGTCCATCTTCGAGTGGCTGACGGCCCAGGGGCCCAAGTACGGCGTGGTCAGCAAGCAGATGGAAGACGAGATCGCGGCCATCACCATGGCCATCGGCGCCTCCTACGTCGGGGCCCGGGCCATGACCGCCACCTCCGGGGGCGGCCTCTCCTTGATGGTGGAGGCCTTGGGGCTCGCGGGCATGGCCGAGGTGCCGCTGGTGGTGGTCAACGCCATGCGGCCCGGACCATCGACGGGGATGCCTACCCGGACGGACCAGGGGGACCTGCTCTTCGTCACCCACCTGGCCCACGGCGAGTTCCCCCGGCTGATCCTGGCGCCGGGCAACGTCCGCCAGTGCTTCGAGGCGGGCTACCGGGCCTTCAACCTGGCGGACAAGTACCAGACGCCGGTGATCATCCTGACCGACGGCTTCCTGGCCAGCAGCCTGGAGACCGTCGACCTGGAGGACCTCCCCTTCGACGAGGTGACCATTGATCGGGGCGAGCTTTTGGATGGGGCGGCCCTGGACCAGCTGGAGGAGCGGTACGCCCGCTTCCGGGTGACTGAGAGCGGCATCTCGCCCCGGGCGCTGCCCGGTCATCCCAAGGCGGTCTACACCACGCCGAGCGACGAGCACACCGAGTACGGCGCCTTCGAGAGCGAGGATGCGGCCAACCGCCTCCAGCAGCATCCCAAGCGGATGCGGAAGCTGGAGACGGCCCGGGCCGAGATGCAAGGCCCCACCCTCTACGGGCCTGCCGACGCGGAGATCACCCTGGTGGGGTGGGGCTCCACCCTGGGCGCGCTCTTCGAGGCCGTCGAGATCCTCAACGAGGAGCGGCCCGGGACGGCCAACCTGCTCCACTTTACGGACCTCTGGCCCTTCCCGCCGGCCGCGGAGGAAGCCTTGGCCCGCACCCGCCGTCTGGTGGTGGTGGAGGAGAACTACACCGGCCAGTTCGCCCGGCTGCTCGCCAGCGAGACGGGGCGGAAGGCCGATCACCTCATCACCCGCTTCGACGGGCGCGCCATCACCCCGGATTACGTCCTGCAGAACCTGAAGGAGGCGGCCGTCCATGCTGGATCTCAAGCTGTATAAGAGCGAGAACCGACCCACCTGGTGCCCCGGGTGCGGGGACTTCGGCATCCTGAACGCCATCAAGCAGGCCTTGGCCCAACTGGAGATCTGGCCCCACGAGGTGCTCTTCGTGTCGGGGATCGGGTGCGGGAGCAAGCTGCCCGACTACATCAACGCCAACGGCTTCACCACCCTGCACGGCCGGGCCCTTCCCATCGCCCAGGGGGCCAAGCTGGCCAACCCGGGCCTCCACGTCATCGCGGTGACGGGCGACGGCGATGGCTACGGCATCGGGGGGAACCACTTCCTCCACGCCATCCGCCGGAACATCAACATCACCCACATCGTGGAGAACAACATGGTCTACGGGCTGACCAAGGGCCAGTACTCGCCCACGTCGGCCAAGGGCTTCATCTCCAGCACCACCCCCGAGGGAGCCATCGAACGGGCGGTCAACCCCCTGGCCCTGGCCCTGGCCAACGGGGGCACCTTCGTTGCCCGGGGCTTCTCCGGGGATCCCAAGCACCTGGCGGAGATTATCGCCCAGGCCATCCAGCACCCGGGGTACGCGCTGGTGGACGTTCTCCAGCCCTGCGTCATCTACAACCGGGTGAACACCTACGAGTTCTACGAGCAGCGGGTCTACAAGCTGGAGGAGACGGACCACGATCCCACCAACCCCGAGCAGGCGTGGGAGCGGGCCCACGAGTGGGGCGAGCGGATCCCCATCGGCGTCATCTACCGGGAGACCGGCGTGCCCACCTACGAGGAGCAGGTCTCCGTCTTGCAGGGGGGAGGCCCCGCCCAAACCCCGCCCCGGCTACTGACCGAGGCCGAGCGGGAGGCCCTCCTCGCGGAGTTGGCCTAAAAGACCAACGGAGGCCGGGGTTCGCCCCGGCCTCCCTCGCGCTGAGGCTCAACCGCTCCAGCCGTCCCGATTACGCCCCCGCCGCCCCGTCCGCCACCAAGAGCCCCGCCATCAGATCCCAGGTGCTCACCAGCAGCGCCTGGGCGCCCACCCACTCGGTGAGAAAGGCGAGGATCGCCGCGCCGGCCAGGATCACCGGCGCCCGCTCCGGGTCGAGACCGGGCAGGCGGCCCAGGGCCTCGGGGGGGAGCGCGGCCAGCTTGGCCACCCAACGGTTCAGCGCCTCCCGCGGGAGCCGGTAGCCGTGCACCCGGTCAGGCTGGTACCGGCAGAGTTCCTGGTCCATCGCCGCCAGCGAGGTGGCCGTTCCGCCGACGCCGATCCACGCCGCCTCCCGGGCCGCCCCCCGCCAGCCGGCCAGGACCAGGGGGGCCTGCTCCTTGAGCCAAGCCTGGAGACGCACCACCTGGGCGGGATCCCTCCCGGTCCCGAAGCGCTGGGCCAGGCGGAGGGCTCCCCAAGGCAGGCTGAGGAGCCGGCGGGGGGTGGCTCCCGCCCCTTGAGCCAGCTCCACACTCCCGCCCCCCAGGTCCACCACCAGGGCCGGGCCCGTCACCTTCAGCCCCACCCGGGCGCCCCGGAAGGTGGCTTGGGCCTCCTCTTCCCCGGTCAGCACCCGGAGGGCCCCGCCCGTCGCCTCCTGAACCCGCCGGGCCAGCTCCTCCCGGTTGGCCGCCTCCCGGACGGCGCTGGTTCCCACCACCAGCAGGTGATCCGCCCCCACCCGCCGGGCCCGGGCGGCCAGGCGGCCCGCCATGGCCAGCGCCCGCTCCAGGGCCGGCCCCTGGAGGCGGCCGTCCTGGAACCCTTCGCCCAGGCGGGTCACCTGGAGGTGCTCCTCCACCAGCTCCAATCCTTGGGGGGCTCGATCGGCCACCAGCGCTCGGATGGAGTGGCTCCCCAGCTCCACCACCGCCGCCCGGCCGGCCGAGGGTGGGCGGGATGGGCCAAGGCACCCGCAGACCCGGCTCCCGGCCAGGGGGACCGCCTCCTGGCGGAGGAGTTCCACCACCCGCCGGCCCACATACCCCTCACCCAGGGCCAAGTAGTTGGCCAGGTGGGCATGGAGGCACTTGACGCCCCGCTGCTGCCGCCCGCCAATGCCGCTGCGCGCCAGCCGCTCCCAGAGGCGGGGCGCTTCCGCACGCAGGCGCCGGCGCTCGGCCACGGGCAGGAGGCGGCGCCGCAGGAGCGCGTGGATCCTGTCGGCCCGGGCCTCCGCCGCGGCCGCCTCGGGCTGGGAGGCGACTTCCTGGCCCAGGGCTCGGATCCAGCCCTGGGCTTCGAGACGGGACACTTCTTGGATCAGCAGGGGACAAACGAGCCAGAAGAGGGTGGGCATCGGCGTGCCGTCGTCCCCCAGGGGCCTGTTGACCACCACTTGCGGGAAGCCGAACCGGCACCGGGCCGCCACCCCGGCCATGGGGCTAGGGCGGCGCTGGAGGACGCGCTCGACGAAAGCGCGGTCCTCCTCACAAACGGGGTCCTGCGCCCACGACCCGAACCAAATCAAAGAAACACCCTCCCCAGGGTCCGGCGGGACGCCCCGCGAGGCAAGGCTGGGTGGGGGTGTCCGGAAGCCTGATCAGAAAGCGTGCCGGGAGCCACGTCCGCCGCGCTTGGAGTCGAGGCTGCGTCTGAGGGAGGCCTGGCGCTCCTCGCTGTCCCGCAGGAAGCGCTTCAGCTTGGACTCAAAAGACTTGTTCCCCCGACCACCGCCAAACCGACGCGGCCGGTCATTGGTGACGCGGCGAATGGAGAGGCCGATCTTGCCGTCGCTGACGTTGATCACCCGAACCTTGATGACCTCGTTCATCTTGACGAACTGGTGGATATCTTCGACGTACTGATCGGCCACTTCGGAGATGTGCACCAGACCGGTCTGGCCGTTGCCCAGGTCAACGAAGGCACCAAAGTTGGTGATCCCCGTCACCCGGCCCTCCACGATACTTCCGACTTCAATCGACATACAGGAACCAGGGTCCTCCCTGTGCGTAGTCCGAGCCCTGCTCGGCTTACGCATTATACCCCGGGCCCGAAAGGAGTGTCAACGCGATTGGGCCCCGAAGCCCGCGCTAATCGGCCGGAATCACCTGGTAACGCTCCTCCCCGGGCAGAACGAGCCCCAGAGCCTCCCGGGCCCGGCGCTCCACGTAGGCCTCCGTCTGCATCTCGGCCACCTCTGCCTCCAGCCGCTGGATCTCGGCCCGGCGGGCTTCGATCTGCTCCTGGAGCACCTCCAGCTCCCGCGTCAGGCGGTGTTCGGCCACCCAGCCCTGGACCAGGCGGGCACCCAGCATGACCAGGACGAGAACGAGAAGGAGCGCGTAAAACCGTGGTGTTACCCGGAACCGCCGGCGCGTCGCCACAGGACCACCTCGGTCCGGCTGTTCGGCGGCCGGGCGGGGGGATCCTCCCGGGATCAGCGGCGTCCCCGGCCCACCCAGCCCGTCTGCCACAGCAGGGGGGCCCGCCGCCATCCCCGGGCCGGCCGGACGGTGGCCCGTCGGGCGAGGCGGGTGGCCGGCCAGCGGGCCGCGGCCAGCCCGACGGAGGTAAGCCCCCGAACGCCTAGGCCGAACAGGCGGGAACCCTCCAGGAGCACCCAGGTGACCAGGGGGCTGAGGAGCTGGGCATAGAGAAAGAAGCCCAAGCCGAGGGCCACCACCAGGTAGAATCGGAGGCTGGCCCAGTTGGCCAGGGTGATGAGCAAGAGCATGGTGGGCCCCGCAACCAGCCAGAAGAGACCGTCCACCAGCCCGCCCCACCGGGGAACCTCCCGGCGGAGGAAGCGGTAGAGATCAAAGAGGAGCCCGCCGGCCCCCCCTGCAGCGGTCACCGCGAAAAAGGCCGCCAGCTGTTGGGCAAGGCTCTCCACGGCACGCACCCCCACCGTTGCGGCCTGGCCCCAGGGCGACGGTCCAGGCCTCCTGGTCAGCCCTACATGGTATGGGGCGTCCTGTTCGAGGGGTGCATGGCCCCCGGGCTCGGGGCCGTGCCTTACCGGAAGAGCCGCCGCAGCACGCTCCGCCCCTTCTGCCCAGAGCCCTCGCCCAGATAGTGGAGCTGATCCACCTCACCCGTCACCTGCAGGATCCCCGTCTCCACGTTCAGCTCGGAGATGTGGAGGCCGTGGCCGGCGATGAGCAGGCCCCCCATCTCGGTGCGGACAGCGATCTGCTTCTCATCGAAGCTCTCCACTTGGGCCACGCCGGTCACCTGGAGGTGCTGCCGGTGGATCAGGTGCACCTCATGGCGTCGCCGCAGGCTCTCGTCGGGCCGGTCCGGAGCCACGGGCCGCCCTCCTCTCTACCTCCTTTCCATCGATACGCGCCCCCCTTGCGGGCCATGCCTCACCGCCAGCGCCGTTCGATGGTCACTCCTTTGTAGAAGGTTTGGACGATCTCCTCGGCCGTCTTCCCCTCCCGGGCCATGGCCAGGGCATCCCACTGGCTCAATCCCACGCCGTGCCCGTACCCCGTCCCCTCGATATGGAGCTGGCCCCCGTCCACGGCGAACCGGCTCACCTTGTTGGACTTCATCCGCTCGGGATCCAACGCGGCCCGGAACTCAGGGCCCGAGAGGGTGGTCACCCGGCCGTCGGCCGAGGTGATCCGGACCTGGGTGATCCGCCCGGTGGGGCCGTACTCGGCGGTGATCTCCTGGATGGATCCCACGGGGGTTCCCGCCTCCTCCAGGGCCTGGGCCACCTGGGCCAGGGGCAGGCTGAGGCTCCAGTGCTGGTACTCCTCGGGCACCAGGGGGTTGGGCTCGAGGGTGATGGAGTGGATGTAGGGGGGCTCCTCCTCCTCAAAGGCCAGGCCTTCCCGGGCCGAGGCCGTCTCGCCTCCGGCGTAGGCGTGAAACCAGGCATGGATGGGCTCGCCCTCGTAGGTGATCACTCGGCCTCGGGTCGCGTCCACCGCCTCCCGGATCAGGTCGGTCACCTTATGTGGTTGGTAGGCTTGGGCTTCTTCAAAGTCGGTGGAGATCCGCCGGCCGCCGTGACGCTCCAGGTATTGCAAGGCGAAGGTGCGGGCGACCATGGCCTGGGCCTCGTAAGCGGCCTTGGGCCAGCCGTCCAGCATCTCGCCGGCCACCACGCCGGCCACGTAGGTCTCAATCCCCATGGTCTCCACATCGCCATCCGCCAGGACCACCTCGACCTGAGGCTCCTCTCCCAGCGCGGCCCCTTCTCCACCGGGTTCCCGCCCGGGCCAGAAGAGGAGCCCCAAGAGCACCAAGACCGCCCCGGCACCCAGGAGCCAGACCCAGGGCCGACGCCGCTCGCCGTCCACCGCCACCCCTCCTCCGTCGTCTTCCCAAGAGTGTTCACAGGGCCTTTCAAGGGTATTCCCCGGCCCGAGTCTGGAAAATGGCGTTAGCACGGGCTAAGTTTGGGGAATGACGGCCGCCCATTGGAAGGAGATTACCAGTGGGGGGAGAAAAGGAGCCACGAACTCCAGCTTGGAGGAGGGTACGGCGTGAACAAAAGCGAGCTGATCGCGAAGGTGGCCGAGAAGGCCGGCCTGACCAAGAAGGTGGCTGGCGAAACGGTTGAGATTGTTCTCTCGACCATCGCCGACGCGCTCGCCCAGGGCGACAAGGTGACTTTGGTGGGCTTTGGAACCTTCGAAGTCCGCGATCGGGCGGCCCGCAAGGGTGTCAACCCTGCCACCGGCATGACCATCGAGATTCCCGCAACCCGTGTTCCGGCCTTCAAGGCGGGCAAGCAGCTCAAGGAAGCCGTTGCGCGGAAGTAGTGCAGTACGGCCAGGTTGAGACAAGCTAGGTAAGCGCAGTCTTTCCGTTCTTGGAAGAGCCCGTCGGTCTCCCCGGTGGGCTCTTCGTCTCCCTGGCATGGGGCTCCCTGGCATAAGGGTGGGCGTGCTCCGTTGGGGGTGGTTCGTGTGGAAGCGATCGACCAGCTGGTGGCGGTGATGGCGCGGCTGCGGGGGCCTGGGGGGTGCCCCTGGGACCGGGAGCAGACCCATCAGTCTCTGGTCCGCTACCTGATTGAAGAGGCTTATGAAGCGGCCGAGGCTCTCGAACGGGACGACACCCAAGGGGCCATTGAGGAGCTGGGGGATGTGCTCCTGCAGGTGGTCTTCCACGCGCAGATCGGCCGGGAGGAGGGCACCTACGACCTGGAGACCATCGCCCGGACCCTCACGGAGAAGCTGATCCGGCGCCACCCCCATGTCTTCGGCGAGGCGACGGTGGAGAACGCCCGGGAGGTGGAGACCGCCTGGCAGGCCATCAAGGACCGGGAGCGCCAGGCCTCGGAGGAGGCGGAAGCCTCCCTCATGGACGGCATCCCCATCCACCTGCCGGCCCTCGCCCGGGCCGAAGCCATCCAGCGCCGGGCGGCCCGGGTGGGCTTCGACTGGGAAGACAGCGCGGGCCCCAGGGCCAAGGTGCGGGAGGAGCTCCAGGAGCTGGACCAGGCTCTGGCCCAGGGGGATCGGGAGGCAGCCCGCCGGGAGCTGGGCGACCTCCTCTTTGCGGTGGTCAACCTGGCCCGGAAGGAGGGCATCGACGCGGAGGGGGCTCTCCGGTCAGCGGTCCGCCGCTTTGAGCGCCGCTTCCGGCGGATGGAAGCCCTGGCCGCCGGCCAAGGACGCTCCCTGGAGGATATGGATCTGGCTGAGATGGACGAACTCTGGGAGGAGGCCAAGGCGGAAGAGGCTCAAGGGTGAGCCCTGCCCTACTGCTCCATCTGCTTACCCAGGAAGGCCGCCGCGGTCTCGACCAGCTTCCGCTCCAGCTCGCCCATCACCGTCCCGGGCTGGTCGCTGGCCAAGAGCACCGAGCCGATGGGATCTCCTTCGGCGACGATGGGGGCGATGGCCTGACTCTGGAAGGGCCACGCCTCCGGCAGGTTGGCCGAGAGCGTCCCTGAACCGGGAAGGAGCAGGCTCCGGCGCTCTTGACAGGCGTGCTCGATGATGGGCGGCACGGGCTTCCGCAACCACTCCTTCTTGGGCGCGCCGGCGACGGCCACCACCACATCCCGGTCGGTGATCAGGGCGATGTGGCCCGTCGACTCGTGGAGGGAGTCGGCATACTCCTGGGCGAAGTCGGCCAGCTCCTCCAGGGCCGAGTACTTCTTGAGAATCACCTCGCCGCCCCGATCGACGAAGATCTCCAGAGGGTCCCCTTCCCGGATGCGGAGCGTCCTGCGAATCTCCTTGGGAATGACCACCCGGCCGAGGTCATCGATCCGACGGACGATGCCCGTAGCCTTCATCCCCACCCCTCCTTGCGGTCCGTCACCGTCGTCACTGGCCGCTGGCCAGCGGCCAGCTCTCCCGGAGATCCCCCAGGAGGTCCTCCAGCAAGCGGAGGAGATCCCTGTCGCTCAACCCTTGGCGGCGGATCACGATCTGGCTGGAGCGGCCCGGCAGGACCGTCACCCGACCCCGGTGCTTCCGGGTCACCGGGAGGAGCCGCTCGTAGG
Organism: Limnochorda sp.; assembly: GCF_047459355.1. Lineage (NCBI taxonomy): Bacteria > Bacillati > Bacillota > Limnochordia > Limnochordales > Limnochordaceae > Limnochorda > Limnochorda sp. The sequence goes on from NZ_VSCV01000002.1 coordinate 60,141, forward strand.
GGAGCCGGAGGCCTTCGTGCCACCGGACGGCCACCCGATCCCCTTGGGCGTTGACCGAGGCGATCCCCAGCTCCCGCGCCAGCACCTTCACCCGAGCCACCGCCAAGAGGTTGAGCACCGGTTCGGGCGGGTCGCCGAACCGGTCGACCAGCTCGTCTGCCAGCTCGTCCGCCTCTTGGAGGCTCCGGATCCCCACCACCTTCTTGTAGATCTCCACCTTCTGCTGGGCGTCGGACACGTAGGTGTCGGTGACGTACGCGTCCACGTTGAGATCCAGCACCGGTTCGGGTGGCTGGGCTTCCGTCGTCCCCTTGAGCTCACGGATCGACTCGGCCAGAAGCCGTGTGTAGAGCTCGAAGCCCACCGAGGCGATGAAGCCGTGTTGCTCCGGGCCCAGGAGGTTCCCCGCTCCCCGGATCTCCAGGTCGCGCATGGCGATCTTAAAGCCGGAACCCAGGTCGGTGAACTCCCGCAAGGCTTGAAGGCGCTTCTCAGCGTCCTCGGACAGTATCTTCTCCGGGCGGTACGTAAAATACGCGTAGGCCACCCGGTTGCTCCGCCCCACCCGCCCCCGCAGCTGGTAGAGCTGGGCCAGGCCCATCCGGTCCGCATCCCAGACGATCAGGGTGTTGACGTTGGCGATGTCCATGCCCGTCTCGATGATGGTGGTGCAGACCAGGACGTCGTACTCCCGCTCGAGGAAGTCCAACATCACCCGTTCCAGGCGGTGTTCGTCCATCTGGCCGTGGGCCACGGCGATGCGGGCTTCGGGGACCAGCTCCTGGAGCTCCTTGGCCTTCCGCTCGATGGACTGGACGTGGTTGTAGACGAAATAGACCTGCCCCTCCCGGGCCAGCTCCCGCAGGATGGCCTCCCGGATGGTTTCGGGGTCGTACTCGATGACGTAGGTCCGCACCGGGGTCCGATCCTCGGGTGGGGTTTCGATGACGCTCATGTCCCGCACGCCCACCAGGGCCATGTGAAGGGTCCGGGGGATGGGGGTGGCCGAGAGGGTGAGGACGTCCACCTCGGTGCGAAGCTCCTTCAGCCGCTCCTTTTGGGCCACGCCGAAGCGCTGCTCCTCATCCACCACCACCAGCCCCAGGTCCTTGAAGACCACGTCGTTGGAAAGCAACCGGTGGGTGCCGATGACGATGTCGACGGCTCCCGTCTTGAGGCCTTCCAAGACCTGCTTCTGCTCGGCCGCGGTCTGGAAGCGGGAGAGCATCTCGATCTTCACCGGGTACCGCTCGAAGCGCTCACGGAAAGTCCGCAGGTGCTGCTGGGCCAGGATGGTGGTGGGGACCAAGACGGCCACCTGCTTCCCGTCCATCACCGCCTTGAAGGCGGAGCGGATGGCCACCTCCGTCTTCCCGAAACCCACATCCCCGCAGAGGAGGCGGTCCATGGGCCGGTCCCGCTCCATGTCCCGCTTCACCTCTTCGATGGCCCGGAGCTGGTCGGGCGTCTCCTCGTAGGGGAAGGCATCCTCAAACTCGGCCTGCCAGACGGTGTCCGGGCTGAACTGGAAGCCCTTCACCGACTCCCGGGCCGCGTAGAGCTTGAGGAGCCCCTCGGCCATCTCCCGGACCGACTCCTTCACCCGCTTCTTCACCCGGGCCCACTCGTTGCCGCCCAGCTTGTAGATGCGGGGGGGCTGGCCGTCGGCGCCGATGTACTTCTGGAGGAGATCCAGCTGGTCGGTGGGCACGTAGAGCTTGTCGTTGCCCGCGTACTCCACCACCAGGTAATCCTTGTGGATCCCACCCACCTCCAGGGTCTCCAACCCCAGGTACCGCCCGATGCCGTGGTTGACATGGACCACGTAGTCGCCGGGGCGGAGGTCGGCCAGGCTGTCCAGGTGGGCCCCTTCGTCATCGGTGTGGAAGGTGGCCCGCCGCCGGCGGCGCTTGGTCTGGCCGATCACCTCCAGATCGCTCAGGACCACCAGCTTGAGATCCCCGTAGATGAAGCCTGAGTGGAGGGTGCCCAGGGTGACCACCGCGTTGCCCGCCTTCAGCTCGTCCACGACCGTGGACGCATAGACCGCGGGCACCTCCTGCTCCCGCAGACCCTCCACCACCCGCTGGGCCCGCTCTTCGGTGGCCAAGACCAGGAGCACCCGGTTCCCGTCCCGAGTCCAGCGCCGGACCTGACGGGCCAAGGGCTCCATCCGGCCGTGGTACAGATCAGGGGTGCGCAGCTCGATCCGGTGGGAGCGGCTCGGCTCCAGCTCCCGGAGCCGCTTGTTCAGCCCCGAGAGGCAGAGGAGGTGATGCTGCCGGGCCCGGTCCAACAGCTCCGGCCACTCCAGGAAGAGGTCCATCTCCGTGGGCAGGGCGCGGCCCGCTTCCAGCTTCTGGGTGAGCTGCTCGCCCATCTCCTGGTGCCACTGGGTGAGGCGATCCTTAACGTGATCGGGCTCGTCAAGGATAACCAGGCCCTGGCCCACGTAGTCCAAGAGGGTGCCCAGCTCGGGATAGAAAAAGGCCAGGTACTGGGCCATCCCGTCGAAGAGCTCGCCCCGGCTCAGCCGGTCCCCGTGGAGAGCCGCCCGCCGGCGGGCTCCTTCGGCCGCGTCCGGCCGTCCCAAGCGCTCGAGCCGCTGAGCCTGCTCCGCCCAGGCCTCCCGGATGCGGTCCAGTCCAGCCGTCCGGTCACCGTCGGGAAGGGGGTGCTCCAGGGCAGGCGGGATGATCACCTCGTGGAGATGGTCTGTAGAGCGCTGGTGGGTCGGGTGGAAGCGGCGGATGGAGTCCACTTCGTCGCCGAAGAGCTCAATGCGGATGGGGTCCGGGACGCCCACTGGAAAGACGTCGACGATATCGCCCCGGATGGCGAAGAGGCCTGGGCTGTCCACCCGGGTGACCCGCTGGTAGCCCATGGCCACCAGGCGTTCGGGAAGGGTTTCCAGGGAGAGGGAGGCCCCCACCCGCACGGGGAGGGGCAGGGCCCGGAAGCGTTCGACCGGGATGAGACGGGCGGCCACCGCGTCGACGGGGGCCACCACGATGGTGGGCCGGCCCAGGGCGAGCCGGGTGAGGGCCGCCAGCCGCCGCCCGGTCAGCTCCAAGCTGGGCCGGGCCTCCTCGCTGGGCATGGTGTCCAGGGCGGGGAAGAGCTTCACCTGCTCCTCGGGCAGGAGGCCGCTCAGTTGCAGGTAGACGCGCTCCGCCTGGTAGGCGCCGGGCGTGATCCAGAGGGCCGAAAGTCCCCGTTCCCGGGAGCTGATCCGCTGCCACAAGGCCGCGAGGAAGACGGCCTTTTCGCCTTCCGACAGTCCCGGCAGCCAGAGGGGAAGGGGGCTTGCCTGGAGGCTTTCGGCCAACCGTTCAATCGAGCGCGAGGATTCCAAAAGATGCAACAGTCCCGGAATGGCCAACCACGACCCGCCCTCTCCATCACGGTTTTCAGCCCGCGCGCGACGAGGCCGCGGGACGCTCCCCAGGGGGAGAGAGCCTCGGCAGAAGCCATCGCGACAGGGCCATTATATCGACCCCTTCGCGCCAGCGTCAAGGAAGCTGCACGGCGGAAAGCCCTTGGGGACGGCCTTTCCGCCGCCTACGGCCCCCCCGCCCCCTCATCGGGAGCGACCGCCGGACCATTGTACCGCGACATGGCCCGGTCGATCCCATCCCGGGCCCAGCAGAGTATGGCATCGACGGCCCGCTCCAGGGCCGGCTCCAAGAGCCGCCGCTCCGCGGCGCTGAACCGGCCGAGGACGTACGCCGCCTGCTCGGCGGGATCGGGCGGTGCCCCCACGCCGATCCGCAGGCGGGGATAGGCTTGGGTCCGCAGGTGGGCTTCCACCGATCGGAGGCCGTTGTGCCCGCCGGCCGACCCGCCCGCCCGGAGGCGCAGGGTGCCCACCGGCAGGTGGATGTCGTCCACCACCACCAGAAGGCGGTCCAAGGGGAGCTGGGGCGGCCGCAGCCGCGCCACCGCCCGACCGCTCTCGTTCATGTAGGTGAGGGGCCGGACCAGAAGAAGCTCGCCGCCGTCCAACCTGACGGTGACCAGGCTGGCCAGCGGCGTCTCCCGCCAGGCCCGGGCACCCAGCCGAGCCGCCAGGCGTTCGGCCACCTCAAAACCGACGTTGTGGCGGGTCTGACGATAGCGGCTGCCGGGATTCCCGAGCCCCACGACCATCCACATGGTCGCGCCTTACGCTTCCGTCTCCTCCGCAGCCGGAGCCCCAGTCTCGGCGGCCGCCTCGGTCTCCTCGGCCTCTTCTACCGCCGGCGCCGCCGGCTCGACAATGGCCACCACGGGCTCATCCGGCGCATCCAGGATCTCCACGCCCTCTCCCGGCTGCAGATCGCTCACGTAGAGGGTGTCGCCCACGGCCATGCCGGACACGTCGACCACGATCGCCTCGGGCAGGTGCGCGGGGAGGCACCGGACCTCCACCTCGTGGAGGCGCTCAGCCACCAAGCCGCCGTCGTTGGGCCGCTGATCCCGGCCTTGGATGCGGATGGGCACCCGGGCGACGATGGGCCGGTCCATGGGCACCCGGTAGAGGTCCACGTGGTCGTACGTCCCCCGCACGGGGTGCCGGCTCACATCCTTGATCAAGACGGTATAGCGCTCGTCCCGGCCCGCGATGGTCACATCCACCAGCTGGGAGGCGCCGGCCTGCTCATAGACCCGGGCCAGCATCTGGTGGTCGATGGCCAGGGTCTGCGATTCCATGCCAGGCCCGTAGAGCACCGCGGGGACCTGGCCCTGGCGGCGCAGTTGGCGGGCGGCAGCCTTGCCTGTTGCGCGCGGCGTGGCAGTCAGGGTGAACTCAGCCACGTTCGCCCCTCCTTTGTCCATTCAACGCCCTCCATTCTAGCCCTGACCCAACCTCGGGGTCAATTGGCAGGAGCGGCGACTTCTGACTCCCATGGGGCTCGTCCAGCGGGGATCACAGCTCGAAGAGCTGGCTGACCGAGACCTCTTCAAAGATGTTCCGGATCGCTTGGGCGAAGAGAGGCGCCACCGTCAGGACCCGGACCTTCCCGTTGGACCGCTCCGGCGGCAGGGGGATGGTGTCGGTCACCACGATCTCCTTCAGGACCGACTGGTTCAGCCGCTCATAGGCGTCCCCCGAGAAGACGGCGTGGGTCGCGGCGGCGTAGACCTCCCGGGCCCCCTCGGCCAAGAGGGCTTCGGCCGCCTTGATGATGGTCCCGCCCGTATCGATGATGTCGTCAATCAGGATGGCCACCCGGCCCTTGACGTCGCCGATGACGTGCATGATCTCCGCCTCATTGGGCCGGGGACGCCGCTTGTCCATGATGGCCAGGGGGGCGTGGAGCCGTTCGGAGAACTCCCGGGCCCGGGCCACGCCGCCCACGTCGGGCGAGACCACCACCAGGTCGCCCATCTGCTTCTCCAGGAAGTAACGGGTCAGGATGGGCAAGGCCTTGAGGTTGTCCACGGGCACGTCAAAGAAGCCCTGGATCTGGCCCGCGTGGAGGTCCATGGTCAGAATCCGGTCGGCCCCCGCGGTGGTCAAGAGGTTGGCGACCAGCTTGGCGACGATGGGGTCATGGGGGGCCAGCTTCCGGTCCTGCCGGGCGTACCCGTAGTAGGGGACCACGGCGGTGATGGTCTTGGCCGAGGCCCGGCGGAGGCCATCGATCATGATGAGCAGCTCCATGAGGTTGCTGTCGGCAGGAGCGCAGGTGGGTTGGATGACGAAGCACTCGGCCCCGCGCACCGTCTCCCCGATGCGAACATTGATCTCCCCATCCTGGAAGTGGCCGATCTCAGCCTGGCCCATGGGCAGGTTGAGGTACTCGGCGATGTCGTGCGCCAGTTTGGGGTTGGCCCTGCCCGTAAACAGCCGGATCTTCTTCCGATACTCGTAGTTCACCGCTCGCGACTCCCCTTCTCCCCATCCTCTGCCCGTCGGCGGGCGGCCCACCGCTCCACGTTCCGCTGGCGCCCTCGGGCGATGGCCAGCGCGTCGGGGGGCACGTTCTTGGTGATCACCGAGCCGGCGGCCACGTAGGCGCCATCGCCCACCGTCACCGGGGCCACCAGGCTCGTGTGGCTGCCGATGAACGCGCCGTCACCGATGGTGGTCGGGTGCTTCCGCCGGCCATCGTAGTTGCAGGTGATGGTGCCGGCCCCCAGGTTGACTCCCGCCCCCACGGTGGCGTCGCCCACGTAGCTCAAGTGGGGCACCTTGCTCCCGGCGCCGATGGAACTGTTCTTGATCTCGACGAAATCGCCCACCTTCACCCGCTCGGCCAGCCGGGCTCCTGGACGAAGATAGGCAAAGGGCCCGATCTGGCAACGGTCCCCCACATGGGCCTCGACCAAGACGGCCATCTGGACCTCCACCCCGTCACCCAGGCGGCTTCCGATGATGCGGGCGTTGGGGCCGATCCGGCACCCCCTGCCTAGGGTGGTCTGGCCTTCCAAGAAGGTGAAGGGGAGCAAAACCGTGTCCTGACCCAGCCGGACCTCCTCGCCCACGAAGGTGGTGTCGGGATCGACCACCGTGACGCCTTCCGCCATCCAGTATTCCAGAATGCGCCGGCGGAGGATCTTCTCGGCCCGGGCCAGCTGAATCCGGTCGTTGACCCCCAGGATCTCCTCGGGATCGGCCACCGGGACGGTGGCGACCAGGCCCCGGGCGGCCAGGCTCGCGACGGCATCGGTCAGGTAGAACTCCTGCTGACGGTTCGCGGGGCTAAGCTGAGGCAGGACCTGGCGTAGGCCGGCCAGATCGAACAGGTACAGGCCGGCATTGATCTCGTTGATGGCCCGCTGTTCGGGGGTGGCGTCGGGCTCTTCCACCACCCCGATGCACCGTCCGGCCTGGTCCCGCAAAATCCGGCCGTACCCGGTGGGATCGGTCAACCGGGCGGTCAGCAGGGTGCAGAGCGCGCCGGTCCGCCGGTGCGTGCGGGCGAGTTCTGCCACCGTTCCGGCTCGGAGCAGAGGGGTGTCGCCGTACGCGACGAGGACCTGCCCCTCGGCGAGGGACGCCAAGGCTTGCAGCCCGTGGGCCACCGCGTCGGCTGTCCCCCGCTGCTGGGGCTGGTGGGCGATCCGGACAGTGACCCCCGGTACGGCCTGGGCCGCTTGGGCCACCTCCTCGCCCCGGTGACCCACCACCACCACTTGCTGGTCAAAACCGGCCTCCCGGAGAACCGACTGAACCTTCTGGATCATCGGCCGACCGCCCACCGGATGGAGCACTTTGGGCCGCTCGGACCGCATGCGGGTCCCCAAGCCGGCTGCCAGGATCACCGCCCAGGCCTCTGCCATGGAACCATCTCGCCTCCCTGCCCAGGAGCGCCACGCGTTCCCCGTCTTACCCTTCCCCGTTCGGGGCCGCCATGGGCACCTTCGCCACCTACCCGGGAGTTCCTGCGCCCCATGGGCCCGGCGTGGGGGAAGAGTGGGGTCCCCCTCCGGACCCCGTCCCGGGCGGAATCCGCGCGGGGCGAGCCGTCGGTCTTCACCACCCACGGCAGCGAGGTGGCGCCCTCAAGAAGGGAGGGCCGCCCTCTTATGGGCAACGGCAGACAAGGCTGATGCTGTTGGAGACGCGAGGAAAAGAAGTGGCTGGGGCGGCAGGACTCGAACCTGCAATCCGAGATCCAAAGTCTCGTGTGTTACCGGTTACACCACGCCCCATCGGCGCGACCATTCTAGCAGTCTCCCGACCCCAGTGTCAACGCGGAGGGGTGCCGTCGGCGAAAAAGGTGGCCGGATCGGCCATGTCGGCGGGGTCCGGCAGGTTCCGGGGGAGCCGCGGGCTCACCCGGGCCTGGACCTGCCGGGTCTCCACATCCACCCGCTCCAGGCGGGCGATGGCAACGTACTCGTTCCAGCGCTTCTCGGCCGGCTCAGCGGTCTCGATGAGGACACCGACGCCCACCGGCTCCGCCTCGAACTCCCGGGCCAGCTCGACCAGCCCCCGGGCACTGCCCCCGTTCCGCATGAAGTCGTCCACGACCAGGACCCGCTCGATGCCATCCAGGGCATTCTTGGGGAGGGTCATGGTCTCCACCCGGCCCCCCGTGGTGGAAAGGTAGTTCATGGTGAGCACGGGGCCCTCCGAGAGGCGGGCCGAACGGCGGGCCATCACCAGCGGCACCCGCAGGGCGCGCGCCGTCATGAGGGCGATGGGGATCCCCCGGGCCTCGACGGTCAGGACCGCCTGGGGCGCGCGGGAGCGGAAGATGGTGGCAAAGAGGCGCCCAATCCGCTCCAGCAGGAAGGGATCGGCCACCAGATCCCCCAGGGCAAGGAACCCGCCCGGTAGGATCCGCTTGGGATCCATGAGGCGCCGGCAGAGCTCTTCGGCCAGCGCGGCCGCCTCCCCCCGGGTCATGCCGGGGAGGAAGCGGATGCCCCCGCCTGCCCCCACCCGGCTCTCCACCCAGCCCATCCCTTCCGCCGCGAGCACTTCCCGCACCAGGGCCACATCCTCGCTGAGGGAGGACTTGGCCGCGCCCAGCTCCTCAGCCAGCTCGTCCAGGGTCCACCACCGGCCCGGCTCCTGGATCAGGCGGTGGGTCAGGGCGATCACCCGCTGGCTCCGCCGCATGGTCACGACCGCCCCGGCGACAGGGCCCGGGCCTCGAGAACCTCCCGGACCAGGGCCAGATCACTGGGTTTGTCGACGTCCACGCCGATCTCGGGGTAGGGGGTGAAGACAGCCCGGCCCCGCAGGCCCAGAAGCTTCTCGATGCGCCGGGCCACGTCGTCGGCCGACAAGGTCCGGACCGCCGCCTTGACCAGGACCCGCGGGCCCAGGAGCCTGCTCATGCGCAGGGGGTGCTTGCGGAGGCTGATCATCTCCGTCAGCAGCCCTTGGGACCGCTGGAGCGCGTCGGCCCGGACCAGGAAGAGGTTCCCACCGGTGACGGAGCCGTCCTTGAGCCGGACGTAGGTCCGCTCCACCCCGGGGAAGACCTCTTCGCTCCGCTCCCGCAAGACGACAGGGTAGTAGACGTCCAGGTCCCCCATGGCCCAGCACCGGTTGAGGAAGTCATCAACCGCCTCCGGGGTGAGCAGGGGGATGTCGGCGGTGCTCACAAGAATGTGGCGGGAACTGCCTCGCGCCCCCAGGGCGTCCACCCCGGCCAGGAGGTTGGCGAGCACATCCGGGCCGGGGTCGACCCGCTCCGCCCCGGTGACGGTGACCACCACATCCAGAGCGGGCGGGCCCACCACCACCAGCCGGCCCACCTGAGCGCTGGCCTGCAGGGCCTCCAGCACATAGGCCAGCATGGGCCGGCCGCCGATCTCGATCAGAGCTTCATAGGGCTCCGGGCTCACCTCGTGGAGCCTGCCGGTGTTGGGCGCCCCCGCCAGCACCACCGCATCAACCATCACCCGCGCCTCCTCCTCCTGCCGGGATCACGGAGCGTCGCCGGCAACCTCCTCCCGGGAGCGGCGGGCCCGCTCTTCATCGTCGGCCACCAGGCTCATCAGCGCCTGCTCGGCACTCTCAATGTGGGCCTTGGCCGTCCGGCGGGCCAGCTCAGGATCCCGGGCCCGCAGGGCCTCGACCAACGCGTAGTGCTCCTTAAGAGAGATCCGCCGGCGCTTGGGATGGGCCAAGGTCCGGGCCCGGAAGCGCTGGATCTGCTCGCTCAAGAGACTGGTCATCTGGGCGAGCCGGCTGTTCCGGCTGGCCCGGTAGATGAGCTCGTGAAAATGGGTGTCCCGGGCCACCAGTTCGTCCATGTCATCCCCGTCGATGACCTCGCCGATGGCGATCAGCGCCCGCTCCAGCTCATCCAGCTCCTCATCGGTCGCTCGCTGGGATGCGAGTTCAGCAGCCAGGGCCTCCAGCGCCGCCCGGATCTCGAAGACGTCGGCCACGTCCTTCAGGGTGATGTCGGCCACATAGGCCCCCTTGCGCGGGATCATGACGACGAAGCCTTCCAGCTCCAGCTTCCGGATGGCCTCCCGCACCGGGGTCCGGCTCACCCCCAGCTCCTCCGCGAGCTGGATCTCCATGAGGCGCTCCCCGGGATGGAGCTCGCCGGCGATGATCGCCGACCGCAACCGCTCAAAGACCAGCTCCCGCAGCGGCTTGTACTGATCGAGCTTGATCGGAGCGAGCCTTCCACGCCTCTTGCCCACGGCTCGATCCCCCCGAACGCTGACGCGTGCATCCCACTATAGCAGTGGGTTCGAGGCTCGGTCAATCGAACCTCCCCGGCGGCAGGGACCGGATCTGGACGGCCTCGGCCCAGAAACCGGCGGCCGCCAGCTCCCGGGCCAGGTCCTGAGCCCGGGTCGGCTCGGGACAGAGGGCCACCGTCGCCGGCCCGCTCCCGCTCACCACCACCCCCAAGGCTCCGGCCCCGTGCATCCGGCCGATGAGCCCGTTGAGGACGGGCTGGGCCCGCCGGGCCACGGGCTCCAGGTCGTTGAAGAAGGCTCGGCCCAGCGCGGCCAGGTCACCGGCCCGCCAAGCCTCCACCGCCGCCCCCACCCGGACCCGGGCCTGGTCCAGATCGGTCCCCCGGACCCGCTGCCGGTCCAGCTCCCGGTAAGCGGCCGCGGTGGAGATGGGGGCCTCCGGGGGGACGGCCAGGACCAGGTGGAGGGGGGACAACCCCTGAAGAGGCGTCAGGCGCTCCCCCACCCCCTCCATGAGGGCCACCCCGCCCTGAAGGCAGAAGGGGACGTCGGCCCCAAGACGGAGGGCCAGCTCCGCCAGGCGGGGCAGGCTCCAGTTGAGGGCCCAGAACCGGTTGAGACCGAGCAGGACGGCGGCGGCGTCGGTGGAGCCCCCCGCCAGGCCGGCGGCCACGGGGATCCGCTTCTCGATGCGGATGCGGACCGCGGGTTCCCGCCCGGCGGCCGCGGCCAGAAGCCGGGCGGCCCGGTAGGCCAGGTTGGCCTCCCCCTCAGGCACCCCCGCAGCCGAGCAGAGGACCTGGAGGCGGGGCGCTGCCTCGATGGTCACCCGATCCTCCAAGGTGATGGCCGCCGCCAGGCTGACCAGGGGGTGGTACCCGTCGGGACGAGGGTCCCCGACGGCCAAGCAGAGGTTCACCTTGGCCGGCGCGCTCAGGCGGAGGGGTTGGGGCACGGAGCTCATCCGGCCAGACCGAGCAGGGAGCGGATCCCACTCCACAGCCACTGGAGCGCCCCTCCGATGGCCCCCGCCAGGCCGCCCCAGACCGTCCGCCACAGGCGGGTGAAGAAGCCTGCCCGCCCCACGTCCTGGGCGGCGATCACGTCCACCTGAGCCAGGGGCTCGTCCCCCAGATAGGCGACCAGGATCCCTACCCGCTCGCCCCGCTCCAGGGGCGCGTCCACATCCTCCAGCCACTGGACGGCCCGCCGGAGGTCGCCCTGCCGGCCCCGGGGGATGAGCACCGGCAGGTCGGCGGCCGCCTCGACGGTGAAGCGTTCGGGGTTCCCGCTGCGGAGGCGCCGCTCGCCCACCGGCTCGCCCTGGCGGGCGGCGATCACCCGTTCGAAAGCCCGGAACCCGTAGTTGAGCAGCTGGGTCACCTGCTCGTTCCGGTCCTCATCGGACTTGGTTCCGAGGACGACGGCAATGAGCCGGACGCCGTTCTGCTCCGCGGTCGCCGCCAGGTGGTAGCCCGCCTCGCTGGTATGGCCCGTCTTCAGGCCGTCCAGGCCGGGGTACCGGCCCAAGAGCCGGTTGGTGTTGTACAGGACGAACCGGGGCTGGGCGCGAAACTCTTTGGTCCGGATGGAGGTCCACTCCAAGATCTGCGGGTGCTCCAAGATGAGGGCCCGGCTAAGGACGGCCACATCCCGGGCGGTAATCACCGCGGGCCGCTGGCCTTCGGGGACGGGCAAGCCGGTGGCGTCCGCGAAGTAGGTCCCCTTGAGGCCCAGCTCTTCAGCCCGGCGGTTCATCTGCGCCACAAAGGCGGCTTCGGTGCCGTAGAGGTGCTCCGCCAGGGCCACCGCCGCGTCGTTCCCGGAGGCGATGGCCACCGCCTCGATGAGCTTCTCCACGCTCTGGCGCTCGCCCTCGGCCAGGTAGACCTGGGAGCCGCCCATGGAGGCCGCGTGGCGGCTGGTGACGACGGGCTCATCGAGGGAGACCCGGCCCGCGTCCACCGCGTCCAAGACGAGGAAGAGGGTCATGATCTTGGCCAGGCTGGCCGGCGGATGGGGCTCGTCCGCGTTCTTTTCGTACAGAATCTGGCCGGTGTCGGCCACCATCAAGACGGCCGCGGGCGCCTCCACCTCAAACCCTTGCGCGGCTGCCCTCGGCCCCCCAAGACTCAGAAGAAGGATCAAGGCGACAAGGAAGCCTGTCCCCCTCATCGCTCCGGCACGACGCACCATCATTCCCCAACCTCCTCCTGGAGCGCTTCAACGAAAAGCGCCGCAGGCGACCCCTGTAAACCGATCCCCTCGGCCCGGCACTGGGCCTCCAGGGCGACCATGAAGCGGAAGAGGCGTTCCTCCCGGGCCCCAGCGCCCATGTGCCCCACCCGCCACAGGCGGCCCGCCATCTCGCCCACCGAGCCCCCCATCAACACCCCCTGCTCCTCCCAGAGGCGCTGGCGGAACCCCCGCTCGTCCACCCCTTCCGGCACCCAGAAGGCGGTCACCCCCGAGGCCGCGTGGGCGTCAGGGGCAAAGAGACGGAAGCCCGCTCCCCGCAGGGCGGTGCGCACCGCTTGGGCCAGCCGGCGGTGCCGGGCCAGAACCTGCTCCAAACCCTCGGCCAGAACCGCGTCACAGGCGGCATCGAGGGCGGCCAGGAGCGCGGCGGCCGGGGTGTAGGGAAAGGAGCGGTCAGCCGGATCGAGCCAGGTGCGCTTCCACTCCAAGAGGTTGGTGTAGAAGCCAGGGATGGGCTGCCGGCGACGCTCCATCTTCTCCCAGGCCCGGTCGGAGACCGACAGAAAGGCAAGCCCCGTTGGGGCCGACAAGGCCTTCTGGGAAGCGCCCAGGAGGAGGTCCACCCCCCACGCGTCCGTCGCCACCGGATCGGCTCCCAGCGAGGAGACCCCATCGACTATGGTGATCACGTCGTGGGCCCGCAAGACCGGCAGCAGCTCCTCCACCGGGTTCAAAAAGCCTGTCGGCGTCTCGCAGTGGACGAGGGTCGCCACCCGGATCTGGGGATGGGCGGCCAGGGCCGCCTCCAGCTCCTCCGGGGCCGGCGGGCGGTCGAAGGGGACCTCGACCATGACAGGACGCCCGCCGTAGCGGGCCACCAGGTCACCGAAGCCCCGCCCGAAGATGCCATTGCTCACCACCAGGACAGGCTCCCCGGGCTCGACCAGGCTGGCCACGGCCGCCTCCAAACCCAGCATGCCCTCTCCCGTCAGGATCAGTACGGGATGGGCGGTGCCCATGAGGCGCCCCAGCTTGGCGGCCAGCCCCTCGTAGAACCGGACAAAGTCCCCGTCCACGTCGGGGTTGGTCATGGGCTGGGCAAGGGCCCGCCGGACGGGCTCCTCCACCTCCGTCGGCCCCGGGGTCATCACCAAGCGCCGGTGCTCCCGTTTCACCTGGTCCTGTCCTCCTCGCTCGAGCCTCCTTCCATTATTGGCTGCCCTTCCGGGAATTCCTGGCGGGGGCCCGGTGGCGCTCCCGCCAGGTGGCCTGGGGAGACCCGCTTCAGCTCTGGGTTTCCCGGGCCAGACTCCGGGTGCCAGGCAGGCAGATCTTCCTCAGCTGGTGAAGGGCCGCCTCCGGGTCCGCGGCGTCGGCCAGGCCTGGGTTGCAGGCCCGGACCTCCTCCTCGCTCACCCCGTACCGTTGGGCCAGCCCCCAGAGGGTGTCGTCGGGTTCCACCCGGACGAAGATGAAGGTGGCCTCCGGTCGCTCCTCGGCAGGCAGGCTGACCGCCTCGGCCACCACCTCAGGGGTGATCCGGCGGGTGAGCCGCCCCCGCACGACCAGCTGCCCGTGGAGCTCCGTCGTCTCCCGGTTGATCAGGTCGGCCACGGGCTGTTCGACGGTGGCCCAGAGCTCCGCCTCCATGTCGGGTTCCGCCCCGGGGACGGGCAGCTCCACCTCCACCGTGAGGGCCTGGGGCCAGTGGTGGTGGAAGAGGGGCCGGGAGTCATCGTCCACCCGAGCCGCGTAGAGGAGGCTGCACGCCAGGACCACCTTGGCCGTCACCCGGTCGGCCCCCACGTGAACGCTCTCGATCAGGGGCTGGGCCGTCACATCCAGCACCTGCTCGATCAGCGGCTTCCCCCGGGGCAGCTCCAGGACCGCCGTCGTCTCCTGGTGCCGTTCTAGGTCGGCCACCAACTCCACCAGGACCGGCGTCACCTGCCGCTCCGCCACCTCGGCTCCCTCCGCCTGGACCCGTTCGGCCAGGGTGAGGGGGAGCCGCTGGTAGGGCCGGCAGCGGAACCGGGGGTGGGCCTCCACCCAGAGGCGGCGGCCCTGGTCCCGGAGGCTGGCCTCCACCGGCACCGCCAGGGGCTCCAGCTGGAGCTCCATCCCCTCCTGGAGGGTGTTGACGCTCGCCTCCAACTCGAAGGGCGTTTCGGCCTGGAACCGGGCCAGAATCGCCTGACCCTCACCGGGATCCAGGGGGGCGTAGAGGATCCGGTAGCCCATGTCCACCTGGGCCGTGAGGCGCCCTGCCCCCACGTCCACCCGCCCCACCCGGGGCACCGCCTCCACCCGGAGGATGCGCTCCGCGGCGGGATAGGCGGGACTCAGAGCCAGCTCCCCGGCCGTGTGGCCCTCCACCGTCAACTCCGGGGTGAGGCTGACGGCCCGGACCTGGATGGGATCCACCAGGGCCCCGGGAGGCAGGGCCCCTTCCGCCAGGGGAACCCGGCTGGTCTCGTACGCGTAGGCGGCGGCCCGGGCCTCGAGCACCGCGTCCACGTCCAGCTGGCGGCCGCCCGCCGTCAGATCCCACTCCACCTCCCGGACGGCCACATCCACCCGGACGGCGTCTTCGGGACCTACCCCTTCCGCATCGACCAGCAGGGTGAAGGGGATCCCCCCGGGCCACGAGGCGCTGAAGAGCGCCTCCGCCTGACCCCGCAGCCTGGCCCCCTCCCGCTCGGCCTCCCCCAACCGGTCCCGACCCTCGTCGGGAGCCGCCGCGTAGACCGCCCGGACGCTGCAAGCCCCTTCAATCAGAATCCGGTCGCCCTCGGGGTGGGCTCGATACCGGTCAACCTGGACCTCCACCAGGACCATCCGGTGGGCGGGCGGCAGGTGGCCCGGCAGGTTGACCGAACCCTCCACCACCGTCCGGGCGCTGCCCTCGCCCTTGCGCTCACGCACGGTGAGGAGTCGTTCATGGAAGCGCAGCTTCACGGGCTCTCCCCCTCCACAGGCAGGTGCTCGGAGGCCGCGGGCCCCTTGGCCCGCCCCCCGGACTCTCTTCCGTCAACCCCTATGCACCCGCCGCCGGGGGTATGTCCCCTGGGCCCGCCTGGGTGGGCCGCCACGGGTGGAGAGGCCCGGGAAGAAATCGGCTCAGCCGAGGATCCTCCGCCCCCAGGGGCGCGAGGACCACGCCGGCCAGACGGCGGGCCCGCACCTGCTCCAGCAGCCGCTCCACGCTCCGCACCGAGGGGAGCCAGTACTGCTCCACCCGCGACCCCCGCCGGAGCCGGAAGGAGGCTGCCCCCACCTCGTCATCCCACTCAATCCGCCGCCCATGGGTGATCGCGGCCACCTTAGCCTCCCGGTAGGGAACGGGATCGGGTCCTGTCAGGGGCTGATCCTCCCCCTGGGTCCAGCGGAGGGCTTCCAAAGGGAGTTCGACCAGCACCTTGTAGGCGTGCGCCCTCCCAAGGCCTGCCAGCAGCCCGGCGAGAGCGGCGGTGCCCAGGGGTCCCGGTGGGGAGAGCCCCGCCACCGCCCGGCGGGCCAGGATCAGAAGGTGGACCTGCTGGAGGAGGAGGCCCGTGGGGAGATCGTCAGCCCAGGCCGGACGGATCCGGGGCCGGCGGCTCAGGTCGCGGGTGGCCATCAGGAGGCGCCCCCGGCGCTCCAGAAGTGGCCGGAGGGCGGCCAGGAGGTGGACCCACCGCCGCCCTTCCCCGGGCCAGACGGGTTCCAGGTCCAGATCGACCCCGAGAGGCCGGAAGCGGTCTACCACGGAGGTGATGGCGGCCACCAGCGCGCGGCGGGCCCGGCGACCGGGCCCGGACCAGGGGAGGGGGAACTCCTCGGGCCGCCGGCCGGCTTCGGTCCCCTCGCGACCGTTCCCGGCGGGGGCCTCCGCCCCTTGGGGTGGCCCGAAGGTGAGGCGCCAGATCCACGGAGGGGCTGCGGGCGTCCCGGCCCCCGCCTCCGCCAGCTGGTGCGACCACGCCTTCGCGGCCAGCTCGATCCGCGCCGGTTCCCAGCTGGCCAGGCGGCTGGACCAGACAAAGGCACTCAGGGCGGGGTAGGCGCCCGCCCACCGGGCCCACGGGCCGGCCTCGCCTGGGGGCAGGAGGCCCAAAAGGGCTTGGGAGGGGCCCAGCCGGAGGGCTGGCTCCCGGAAGAGGCGGTGCAGTTGGGGGCCGGCGACGCCGTCGGCCACGAGGCCGTAGCGGCGCTGGCACTCCCGGACCGCCTGGCGGGTGAGGAGGCCGTACACCCCGTCGATGGGCCCTGGATCGAACCCCAAGGCGGCCAGGGTCTCTTGCAGGGTGCGGACCCGCTCCCCCCGAGCGCCCAAGGCCAGGACCCGCCCCGGCCGCCACCGCCAGACCACGCCCGCACCCCCTTCCGTACCAACCCACCTTATGAGGCGGAGGGGCGGGCCATGCCCGACCGGCCTCAGACCAGGTCCACCCCCAGCCCGTCCAAGACAGCCCCGATGGGATTGGCCAGGGAGGCCCGGTCCGATCCGGCAAAGAGGAGGCCGACGGCCCGTCGGTCGCTGAGGAGGAGCGCGCCCGAATCCCCTCCTTCGACCATGGGGGTGGTCAGGATCTGCTCCTCAAACCAGACGGGCTCCGCATCGCTCAGGTAGACCACCATGGTCACGTGGACCGCCTGGACCTCCCCTGATGTTAGGGCCGTCGTCCGGCCTGATTTCATCACCTGCAAGCCCGGCTCCGCCCGGGCCACCCCCTGGAGCCGGCCGACCCCCATGATCTCCGGGGAGAGATCGGCGGGGTCGTCGGGTTTGGCCAGGGCCGCATCGACCCGGTTGGCCTCCTGAGGCGGTGCATCGCCGGGCCCGCCGCCCAGGAGCCAGCGCCACCAGGGCGTCCGCCTCGGGGGCCGGCGAAGGGGGATGAAGCGGGCCAGGCTGCCGAAGCGATCCCGTTCCAGATCACCCCCGTCGTGGGGCCCGGGTTGGAGGATGGGGTCGCCTACCTGGGCCCGGCCGTCCCGCCCGTCGGTGCCGTTGGCCAGGACATGGTTGTTGGAGAGGACCAGCCACTCGCTCGTCTTCCGGTCCTTCACCACCGCCCCTAAGGTGCCCGCGGTCACCCGGTAGTGGCCGATGCTCACTCCCCCGGGGGCGGGCCGGAGCCGGTGGGTTCGGAGGGCCAAGGTCCGCATCCGCCCCACCTCGATCACATCCGTGGGGACCGGGCCCACCTGCCGGGGAATGATGGCCTGGGCACCCAACTGGGAAGGGGGCACCTTCTGCTCCACGTAGACGCAGAGGGCTTGCTCCCCCGTGCTTCGGCCCTGCCTCTGCTTCCACCCCACCCCGCAGCCGACCACATTGGGCTTCCGGAGGAGCTGGCGGCGATTCTGGTGGAGAATGGCCAGCATGTCCAATCGTCTCGCCCTCCTTTCCACCGACAGCCTATGAGGCGGGCCCGCCCCTGGTCTCCACAGGGGTTCCCCCGGGCGGCCACCGGGAGCGCTGGCGCATACCGTAGGGGACGGAACGACCAGAGCGGGAGATGAGCGCGGTGGCCTGGAAGAGCGACGGCGTGGAGACTCTCTTCCCAGAGTCCTGGCGCCTCTGGCAGCTGGGGGGTGGGCCTCCACCACCGACGGCCCCAGGGGATGGCCCCGAGACCCGGCGGGACGAGTCGGCGGGACCGCCCCCGTCGGCCGGTGGGGCCCCCCGGCCGGACGGGACCCCGGAGCCCGGCGGGGGCCCCGTCCTCTGGCACCAGGTACAACCCTCGGAGGATTGGGCCGGTCTGGTGGCCCGGTACAACATTGCCGAGCCCCAGGCGCTGCTGGCCGCCAACGGTCTGACCGAGCCCCGGGATCTCCTCCCCGGGGACTGGGTCTGTGTACCCTGCCGCCTGGCCAGGCCTGTCTGGGAGCTCCCCCTGCCCGAGGAGGGTGAGGCTCCCCATGACTAGCCGCCTCTTCCGCTTCCCGCTGGCCCCTCCCCCCGGCCACCCCTTCACCGGCCCCGGAGGGCCTGCCCACCGGGCCCGGGGGGAGGTCCGGCTCCGGGTATGGCCCGACGGGACGGGCGCCCTCCTCACTCGGGCCGAGGGGCTGCGCCTGGCCAACAACGAAGGCGGCTTCTACCAAACCTGGCTGGTGGCCGACCTCCGGGTGCCCCGTCGCCTCGATCCGCTGGACCGGGAGAGGCTCCCCCGGGCCGACCCTCAGGCCAATCAGCCGGGCGGCCTCTTCACCCTGGATGGCCAGCCGCCCCGCGTCCTGGGGCCATCGGCCTCCGAGCGGCCCAACACCGTGTGGCTGGCGGTGCGGGCCGGGGCGTGGGGCACCGACGAGACGGGACGTCAGCCGGGGGCCCGGTGGTTTTTGAACGACTTCAGCAACTGGACCTTCTGGCTGCCCGAAGGCTGGGGCGGAAGCCCCCCACCTCTGGTGGAGGCGGCGGAGGGCTTGCGGGACCCCGATGCCGCGGGCACCCACGCGGTGCGGGGGCTCCCCTCGGGCCTGGCCTTCGAGATCCTGACGGACCTCTTCATCCGGCGCGGGACGGTCCTGCCCGAGGGGCCCCTGGAGCCGGGGCCCAGACTGCTGGCCCTCATGGCGGAGCGGATCGCCCCCTTGGATTCGGACGGGGACGGCCTCCTGGGGTATCCCGACGTGGTGGGGCGCCCCGGGCTCTTCTTGAGCCCCCTCACCTTCCAGCGGGTGGTGGTCACCCGGGAGCTGCCCTCGGCCGCCACCGTCCCCCGGGGCTACCCCTCGACGGCGGCGGTGGTCATGGCCGGCTGGCGGGAGGATGGCGGGTCGGGTCGAGACGGCCTGCTTCCACGGGAAGACGGGGCGGGCGAGACGGCAGGGGAGGCAGGGAAGGCCCCGGACGTGCCGGGGGCGGAAGCGCCCTCGCCCCCCGGAGAGGAACGGACTCCCCGCACCGAGGCGAGCGAGGGGAGATAGCTTGGAGGGGGATGGCCGGTGGACGGTTGGGACGCCCTCGCGGCCCAGCGCCTGGGCCGGGAGCTGGAGCTGCTGGACGAACGGCGGGCGCTGGCCCGCGAGGAGGAAGCCTGGCGCCGGGAAGAAGTTCGCCGCCTCGACGGGCTGGCCGCTCAGCAGTGGGCCCGGGCGCAGGCGGCGGGACTCGACCTGCCCGAGCCAGAGCGGTCCCCGGCGGGCGGGGGGCTGGCCTGGGTGGCCCGGGTGGTGCCCCTCCTGGAGGCCCTGGGTGGGGGCGACGCCTCCCTCGCGAAGCTGCTGGCCTTCCTGCAGCAGTGGAAAGGGGTGGAGACGATGGCACGGGGGATCCAGGGAAGGGGTTCGGCACCGTCGGACCCGGCTGATCTGGCCTGCCTGCTTCGGCACGGGGACCGGGGCGAGGCCCTCCGGATGGCCCAGGGACAACGGCTGGACCGGGAGACGGTCGCCTTCCTGCGGTCGTTGGGGCTGGAAGCCCGGGAAGGGGAGGAGATGACCTCAGCGCTCCGCCGGCTGGCCCGCAGTCTCAGCAGCGAGCAGAAGGCAGAGGTCCGGGCCAAGGCGTCGCAGCTCCTGGACCGGCTGGGGGACTCGGGCGGAGTTCGGTGAGTTCCGGGTCCCTCAGGCCCCGGCCGGGGCCCAAAGGACCAAGACGTCTCTTGCCACCCCGGTGGAAAGAGACGTCTTGTGCTCCACAGGTTACAGGTTGACCACGCCTGCCGGGTCTTCGTCGAGGGTGAGTTCGACGGTGGACGTCAGGAGATCCGCATAGGTGTACGAAAGTCGACGGACCGGTTCCGAACCATCGAGCTTGATCACGAAAAGCTTCGGGTAGGTACTCTCGATGATCCCTTCGGTCTCCAGCACCTTCCGACGCCCGCGGTTGGCCCTGACCTTGACGCGCTTGCCGACGCAGGCTTCGACCCGGGCCCTGATCTCATCCAGGGCGTTGGTTCGGTCGACCGCCAAGGGCATCACCTTCCTGATAGACTGCGGCTGGCCTTATTCTACCACAGGTGACGCCCTTTGTCAAAGGAAACTCGTATTATAGCAGAGCCGCTGAATTGGTGTCAAGGAAGTTCCCGAATGGAGAAAAAGAAAGGCCGGGCTGGACCCGGCCTTCGCCCTACTTGGTGTACTTGTCGGCCACGGTGCTGGCCCCGTACGAATCGGGCTTGATCCGGGCGTCGAAGCCGCTGCCCGAGACCATGCCCACCACTTCCCGGATCAGGTCCCGGGTCTCGCCCCGCTCCCCCACGTCCAGGTGGATCTCCACGTTCAGGTCGGCGTAGCCGTTCTCCGCCAACTTCTCGGTGAGTTGGCTGGCCAACCCCAGGCTGCGGGAGGTCTCATAGTAGATGCGCTGGCGAAGGGACCGCCCCATGGTCTCCCGCTCCCGGGTGTAGTAGTACCGGGCCCCCTTGCCCAGCCGATGGACGATGAGCGCGGTGACGAAACAGGTCACCCCATCGGTGACCTGCGAATCCGTGCCGACGATGATCTTGTATTGGGCGTCGGGCTGCTCTTGAATGTAGGCGATCAGATCCGCGAACGCCTCATCAAAGCTCATACGCCCCTTGCTGGGGCTGACAAAGACCATGGGATCACCGGCTCCCAAGCGCTCTCCGGTCATTATACTTCGAAGAAGGCAGAATCGCAAGGAACCCGGTGGAAAGGCCTGCCCAGCAGCCGGCCGGTTAGAAAGCGAAGAGGGCCTCCGTCAACCGGAGGAACTGGTCCAGCCCCAGGTCTTCCGCGCGGCTCAGGGGATCGAGGCCCGCCTGGGCCAGGGCGTGGTCCACCCCGTCCCTGGACCAGGGCGCGCCCCGGGTCTTGAGGGCCTGGCGGAGGCTCTTCCGCCGCTGCTGGAAGGCCAGACGGATGACGGTGAAGAGCTGCTCCCGGGGGACGTCTTCGGCCCCCGGATAGGGGCGGAAGGTCAAGGCGACCACGGCCGACTCCACCTGGGGGGGCGGCCAGAAGACCGTGGGGGGAACCCGGGCGACGATCTGGGCGTCGGCATGGTAGGTGACCAGGCAGGTCAAAGCCCCGTAGACCCGGCTGCCCGGAGGGGCCGTCAGGCGCTCGGCCACCTCCCGCTGGACCATGATCACGCCCCGCTCCCAGGCCACGCCGCTTTCCAGGAGGCTGGCGAGCACCGGGGCCGTCACCGCGTAGGGGAGGTTGGCCACCACCTTGGCCCGGGGCTCCCCCGCTTCAGGGACGCCCCCGGCGCCTGAACCAGGCTGGCGCGGCGGCAGGGCGTGGGCCTCTTCCAGGAGCCGAGGCCAGTCAGCCCACCGGGCATCCCCTTCCACCAAGAGCAGGTGGGGGGGCGAGCCCAGCTCCTGGCGAAGAATCTGGACCAGCCGGGGGTCCCGCTCCACCGCCACCACCCGGCCCGCGGCCCGGAGGAGCTCCTGGGTGAGCGCGCCAAAGCCCGGCCCCACCTCCACCACCGTCTCGGTGCCGTTGAGGTGGGCCGCGGCGATGATCTTCCGGACGATGTTCTCATCGACCAGGAAGTTCTGGCCCAGATGCCGGCTGGGCCGGAGGTCGTGGGCCTGGGCCAGGGCTCGGACCTTGCTCGGGTGTGCCAGATCCCCCATACCCCGTTCTTGGGCCTGCCCCCTTACTCGTCGAGGATGTAGACCTTGACCCACTTCCGCCCCCAGCGGAGCGCGTCGTCCAGGTCTTCGTAAAGCACGTCGATCCGGTTCCCCTTGATGGCCGCCCCCACGTCGGCGGCAATGCCCAGGCCGTAGCCGGGGATGTAGAGGTGGCTCCCCAGGGGGATGACCGTCGGGTCGACGGCCACCACGCCCCGGCGGGCGACGACCCCCGTGGCCGTGAGGCCGTCGGTGAAGGGCCAGGTGCTCTCAGGCCCCGGGGTGTAAGCGGTCGCCAGCACCTCCAGCACCCGGCGGTACCGCTTGGGTCCTTGGGGGGTCTGGACCACCTGGGTGCTCGTCGGCCGCCGCTGGCCCACCCCGATGATCCGGTGGACGGGATCGGCCACCCGTTCTCGGGCCAGCTCCCGCCGCTCCACCAGCACGCCGTCCTCGTAGCGGAGCTGAACGTGGACCCGATCCAAGCCCTCCCGGCCCTGGCGGATCACCCGGGTGGTGCCGACGGTCATGGTGGGCTCCGCCCAGCGGAGCTCCTGGTAGGGGACCCGCTCCTCCTCCCAGAAGGTCTCGATCTCCACCCGGACCACCTGCACCTCCGCCGGTCCCGGCAGGGGGGTCTCCAACCCAGGGGTGACCTCATCCAGGGGGCCCAAGGCAACCCCGGCCTCGTCCAGAAACTCTTGGACGGTCATGGCCGCCGTCCAGAGCGCCAGCTCCTGGCCGTCCACTTTGAGCACAATAGGGAAGGCCTTCCGGATCTGGATGGTCATCCCGTCCACCACCCGGGTCTCCGGGGCGGGGACCACCCGGTCCTGGGCCTCCAGGTCGATGGCCGCCTGGGCCAGCACGCCGGCGACGCTCGGCCGAAGGGTGGTCACCGTTTGGGAGGTCCCGTCGACGGTGATGGTCACCTCCTTCACCGCCCAGCGGGGCGCGGCCGCGGCCAGGAGCACCACCAGGGCGAGAAAGACGGCTCCCTTCAGGATGCCCAGGGGCCCCCGGCCCCGAGGGGAGCCCAGGTTGAGGTTGGGGCCGACCACTGGCTTCATGTCGTCTCGTCCTTTCCCAGCTGCTTCTTCAGGGCCTGGAACCGGCCGAGCGTCGCCTTCAGCTCGGCCTCGTCCACCTCATCGAGCCGGTCCAGGAGGTCGATGATCGCCTCAAACTCTTCCTCGGTAATCAGGCCCCGCTGCTGGAGCCGTTCGTACGCGGCGATGAAGCGGATCTTCAGCCGCTCCACCTCGAGGTCGGGGGTCATCGGGCCGCCTCCTCGGGGGCCAGCTCGATGAAGCGGGTGAACTCCCGGATGAAGCGGAGCTTGGCCGAGCCCGTCGGTCCCTTGCGCTGCTTGGCGATGATCACCTCGACCTCGCCCTCGGTCCCCTCCTGCTTGGCCCGTTCGGGGTAGTAGTAGTCATCCCGATAGAGGAACATGACCACATCGGCGAACTCCTCGATGTTTCCCGAGTCGCGCAGGTCCGACATGACGGGCCGTTTGTTCTCCCGGGCCTCCACCCCTCGGTTGAGCTGGGAGAGGAGAATGATGGGCAGATCCAGCTCGCCCGCCAGGTCCCGGATCTCCCGGACCATGTCGCCCACCACCAGGGCCCAGTTCTTCGTCGAGGACTCCCGGGGCGGGCGGATCAGCTGGAGGTAGTCGATGATGATCAGCCCCAGGTCGGGATACTGGGCCTTCACTTTCCGGGCCTTGGCCCGGATCTCGGCGGTGGTCAGCCCCCGCCGGTCGACCACCATGATGGGCAGGTGGTACAGCTCGTTGAAGATGCTCTGGGTGGCGGCGAACTTGGCATCGTCCATGCGCGTGGCGTACTCCATGGAGGAGACGGGGGTGTCCGTCTGCTGGAGCCGGAAAAGCTCGCTCAGGACGATGCGGTCCCCGATCTGCTCGTCATCCATCTCCAAGGAGAAGATCAACACAGGGATCTTCCGCTTGGCCACATTGACGGCGAAGTTGAGGGCCAGGGCGGTCTTCCCCATGGAGGGCCGGGCGGCCAGGATGATGAGGTCCTTGGGCTTGAAGCCCGTCGTCAGGTAGTCGATGGCGGGGAAGCGGACCAGGAGGCCGTAGGACTGCTTCCCCTCCCGCCGCTCGGTGAGGCGGACGTAGCACCGGCCCAGGATGTCGACCAGATCCTTCACCTCATCCTCCAGACCCGTCGCTTCCTGGGAGGCTTCGAAGATGATCTCCTGGGCCCGGGCCTGGTACTCGGCCACGCTGGTCTCCGTCTCTTCCAAGACCATCTGCTGGATGGCCTGGGCCGCCTCCCAGAGGCGGCGGCGCGCGTAGGCGGCCATCAAGAGTTCGGTGCTGGGCTCCAGCTCCCCGGGGCTCGTGAAGCTCTCGGTCAGCTCCAGGAGGACCCGCTCGATGTCCGGGAAGGCCCGCTCCTTGCGGAGCTGATCATAAACCCGGCTGTAGGAGATGCGGCCGTGGCTGGTGTAGAGGCTGAGGATGGCGTCGAAGACCTTCCGGGTGGTCCGGTCTTGGAAGTGGTGGGGCCGCAACCGGTCGATGACCGAGTCGATCAGCTCGGGGTACTGAATGAGAATGCCCAAGACCCGGCGTTCCGCCTCGGGATCGCTCAGCCTCCCCCGCTGGGGGGGCCAGGCCTCTCCGACGGGGACAACTTCAGTACTCATCAGGGTAGAGCTCCTTCCATCGAGCAACCTGATCGGGATCGACGGGACGGTAGGCCGCGGCGTTGGCCGACCCCTCGGGGATGGGGTCGCTGCTGCCCCGCTCCGAGCGGCCCCGGCCGGCGGCGCCCATCACCTCCGCGAGCTGGCCCTGCTCGGCCAAATCCTCCAGGGTGCGGATCCCATCGTTGTACCAGTTCCGCAAGATACCCTCGATGTAGCTCATCCGGGGACGGGGCGCCTGGAGGGCCGCCTGGCGGATGGCGACGGCGATCACATCGGCGCTCATCCCCATGGTCTCCAGCCAATACCGGAGACGCTCGTACTGGGCCTCGCCCAGAAGCCCGATCCACTTGTGATAGATGGCCACCACCGCCTGGAGGTCGGCCGCCTCCTCCCGGGCGGCGGCCACCTCCCCGGGCGAGGGGGCCGGGCCCGTCCCGGGCGCGCCGGTGCCCCGCCCATCGAAGGGCCCGGTGCCTGCTGCCCGCCGCTGGCTGGGCCCGCTGCGCAGCCGCCAGCCCCGGGCGGTCCGTTCCAAGAGCCCGGCCGCCTCCAAGGTGTCCAGCCCCCGCCGCACCTCGGCCTCGGCCAGTCCCGTCAACTCGGCCAAGCGCCGCACGGGATCGGTGACGGGCGTCTCCCGGAGGGCCAGGTACCGCAGGGAGACCCAGAGGGCGATGGCCACCGGGCCCACCTGGCGCTGCGTTTCCACGATGAGGCGCTCGGGCACGAGGAGCGCTGCGTCGGCCTCGTCCCACAGGTGGACCCCGGACGAACCACTGGAGCGAATCATCTGGATGCCTCCGCGATCGTTGAACAAGGGGAACGTGAAGAGCGGTCGCCTCAAGGCTGGTTCGCTTCCGGGCCGGGCGAATCCTGCCCTGGGGCCGGTGGGGGAAAGAGGGGGGGAGAAGGGCTCCGCACCGAGGCGACCATCACCCGGTCCTTGCCCGAGCGCTTGGCCGCGTAGGCCATGGCGTCGGCCAGGCGGATGAGCTGCTCCTTGCTGGCCGCCTGGCTGGGGTAGGAGGCCACCCCGATGCTGACCGTCAGGCGAATCCCGTGGCTGAAGGGGGTGGTCCGCACCCGGTGGCAGATGGTTTCAGCCACCCGAGCCGCCTCCGGGGTGTCCGTCCCCGGCAGCACGATGGCAAACTCTTCCCCGCCGTAGCGGAAGACCAGGTCGCCCGCCCGGACGCTCTCCCGGAGCACCTCCCCCAGCTCCCTGAGGATCTGGTCGCCCAGGAGGTGACCGAACCGGTCGTTGATCCGCTTGAAGGCGTCGGCATCCACCATGAGCAGGCTGATGGGCGAGCCACAGGCCTGGGCCTCCCGAATATGGGCGGTCAAGGACTCCTGGAAGTGCCGGTAGTTGTACAGCTCGGTGAGGCCATCGGTGACGGCCAGGCGGGCTGTCTGCTGGTAGAGCCGGGTCGTCTTGACGGCCAAGGCCGCGAGGCGGGTGAGGATCAAGAGGACCCGGTACTGGCCTGGATGGAAAGCGCCCGGTTCCCGGTGGTGGAGGGAGACGACGCCCAGAACCTCCCCTTGGATCATCAGGGGCAGGACCAGCAGAGAGCGGAGGTGGGCCCAGGCGGGCCAGGCCCAGCGGGGTTGCTCCTCCAAGTCGGAGACCAAGAGGGGGTGGCCCGTCCGGAGGACCAGGCCCAGGGGGTGGTCGGACGCGCCCAGGGGCTGGCCGTCCTCCAGGAGCTCGGGCCGCAGCCCCCGCACCAGCATGGGCACCGCATGGGAGCCTTCGTCGGAACGGAGCACGATGGCACAGGCGTCGTAGGGGGCCACCCGGAGGATGGAGTCGGCCAGCATCCCCAGGATGTCGCCCACCTCCGTCGCCTGGGCCAGCACCTCGGTGAACTCGTGGACGGCCAGAAGGTCCAAGAGCCCCCGGTCGACCCGGGCCTTGCCGCCCCTGCCGGAGCTCCGCCGGGAGCCTCCCGCCACCCCCCGCCAGCGCCCCAACAACCGCCTCATCACCCGTTCCCCGCTTCCTCCAACCTTCCGTCCCGCCCCGGTCCGGCCCGCGCCTTGAGCGCTTCCCACTCCCGACGGGCCGGTTCCCAGTCGGGCGCTTCCGCCAGCACCTGGACCAACAGCCTCTCAGCCTCATCCAGTTGTCCCGTCCACCGGGCCAGCCGGGCCAGGTTGAGCCGGTGGACGGGCTCTTCAGGGGCCAGCGCCATGGCCAGCCGGAACTGGGCCGCCGCGTCCGCCGGCCGCCCGCGGCTCATGGCCACCAAGCCCAGACCGGTGTGGGCGGCAGCCAGGGTGGGATCCGCCTCGAGGGCCCGGGTGAAGGCGACCACGGCCCGATCGTACTCCAAAGCCAGGTACGCGGCCATCCCCAGCTCGTAGTTGGCCTCGGCCCGGTCAGGGGCCAAGGCGACGGCCCGGCTGAAAAGGTCTTGGGCCTCCCGCAACCTTCCCTGGGCGATCCGGAGCCGGCCGATCTCCAGGAGGAGGCCCGGCTCCTCCCCCTCCCGGTCCAGCCGCTGGTAGAGCTCGTGGAGCCGGGCCGCGATCGCCTCCTGATCGGCCCCTTCTTCCGCGGCCTGAGCCAGCGGGCTGTTGCCCGCCTTCCGGAAGGCCTCCGACGCTTCGGCCACCCGGCCCGCCTGGTAGTAGGCAAGGGCCAGGTGGCGGTGGATCAGCTCGCCCTGCGGCCCCTCCCCAGCCAGGGCCGCCGCCCGCTCCAACGGTTCCAGCGCCTCCTGGGGCCGCTCGCGGATGAGGCAGATCTCCCCCAGAAGGACCAGGGACTCGAGGAGATGGGGCTGGAGCTTCAGACTCTCCCGGCAAGCGGCCTCCGCCCGATCCAGGGCCCCCTGCTGGAGGTAGAGGCGGGCCAGGAGGGCCAGGTCCTCGGCCAAGGAGGCGTCGACGGTCAGCTCGTACCCACCCGGCACCCGACGGCGAACACGCTCCAGGAGGCCGATGGCCTCCTTGACCTGGCCTTGGGCCGCGAGGATCCGGGCCAGCAGGGCCCGGGCCTCCTGGTAGCGGGGGTGGCGGCGGACCAGGTCCTCGAGAACAGCCCGGGCCTCGTCGTAACGTCCCAGGAGAAAGTAGGTGTGGCCCAGATTCCCCTGGGCGATGTACCCATAGTCGGGATCCAGCTCCATGGCCAGCTTGAACTCCAGGATCGCCTGGGCGAAGCGCCCGCGGAAATGGTAGACAATGCCCA
The DNA here is from genome assembly GCF_047459355.1 of Limnochorda sp. Classification (NCBI taxonomy): domain Bacteria; kingdom Bacillati; phylum Bacillota; class Limnochordia; order Limnochordales; family Limnochordaceae; genus Limnochorda; species Limnochorda sp. The sequence goes on from NZ_VSCV01000002.1 coordinate 87,879, forward strand.
AGTTGGCCCGGGCCGCACCGTAGCGGGGATCTTCGCTCAAGAGCTGATGCCAGAGGGCCTCAGCCTGGTCGAGTTCGCCTTGGAGCAGGTGGAGAACGGCCAGGTAGTTCCGGGCTTCGAGGTTGGTTGGATGGCGGGCGGCCACCGCCTGGAGAAGCTCCCGAGCCTCCGCGACCAGACCGCCCCGCAGGGCGCCCCCGACCACCGCCCGGTACCGGCGCCGGTCGTGGGGGTGGGCCAGCAGGTAGGCCCGGTAGGCCTCCAGGGCCTCGGCCAAGCGGCCACTCCGGAAGAGAAGATCGCCCCAGAGGGCCTGACCCAGGGCCCAATCAGGGGCGTGCTGCACCCAGCCATGGACCAGTTTCAGCGCGCGCTCCAGGTCGACCGCAGCCAGCCACGCAACGAGATGCTCCCATGGGACGACGCCCATGAGGGTTCTCCCAACCCGATTCCCCCGCAGGAGGCCCCGAAGGCCTCCCCCGACCCCACTGCGAAGAGCCCCCATCCCCTCCTCCCACCCGTTGCCCCGTCCTTATACAAGGTTTCGGCGGGATGGAGCCTATCTTGAGCCGGCGGGGCCGCCCCCTCCCGGGGAGCGGCCGTCCCCGTTCCCCAGAAAGAGGCCGGCCCCGGCGAGGGCCGCTTTCATCGTCTCTAAGGGCGCCTCCACGCCCGTCCAAAGCCGGAACGCTTCGGCTCCCTGGTAGAGGAGCATCCACTCCCCCGGGAGGACCCGGTACCCCGCCCGGGCCGCCGCCCGCAAGAAGGGGGTTCCCCCGGGGGCGTAGGCCAGATCGGCGACCAGCGCCTCCGGGGGCAGGACCTGGTAGGGGAGCCGTTCCCAGGGCCCCGCGGCCCCGGCGCTGGTCGCCTGGACCACCAGGTCGTGGCCCGCCAGGAGGTCGGCCCACTGGGACCGATCCTCGGGCCAGGCGTGGGCCCTCACTGGCACGCCAGCCGCCATCGCCACGTGCCGGGCCAGCTCCTGGCCCCGGGGCAGGGTCCGGTTGGCCACGGTCATGGCAGCCACCCCCCGCTCCGCCACGGCCATGGCCACCGCCCGGGCCGCCCCGCCCGCCCCCAGGAGGAGGACCCGACGGCCCGCCAGCTCAGTGTGGGCCCCCTCGGCCACTGCCCGGCAGAAAGCGGGGCCATCGGTGTTGTAACCCAGAATGCGATCCCCTTCGAAGACCAGGGTGTTGACCGTACCGGCGCGGGCGGCTTCAGGCGCTAGCCAGTGGGCCGTGCGGGCGGCCTGCTCCTTGTGGGGCGCGGTGACGTTGGCCCCCCGGGCCCCCAAAAGACGGAGGGCTTCCACCGCCTCTGGGAAGCGGCTTGCCTCCACCCGCGCGGCGATGTAGACGTAGGGGAGGCCCGTCGCCTGGAACGCCGCGTTCTGCATGACCGGTGAGAGGCTGTGGGCCACCGGATCCCCCAGGAGAGCCAGCAGCCGGGGCTGCCAGGGGCCAGCCACGGTTCAGCCCTCGGTCTCAGCCTCGCGCCCGTCGCCCGGCGCCTCCGCCTCGGCCTCGGCGGCGGGCTCGCTGGCGGCCGGCTCCTCCGCCGGCGCCTCTTCACCGCCCTCGGCCTGGACGACCACGGTGACCGTCGCCTCAATCTCGGGCGCGAAGCGGACGGTGACCTCCCGGCGCCCCACGCTCTTGATGGGCTCGTCCAGCTGAATCTTCCGCCGGTCAATCTCCTGGCCAATGGCGGCCTGGATGGCGTCAGCCACGTCCTGAGCCGTCACCGACCCGAAGAGCTTGCCGCTCTCCCCCACCTTGGCGGTGATGAGCAGCTCCAGGCCCGCGATCCGCTGGGCCAGCTCCCGCATCTGGGCCTCCTCCCGGGCCCGCTCCCGGGCCCGCACCCGACGCAGATGCTCCACCTGCTTCAGGTTCCCCTTGGTGGCCTCCATGGCGAGACCCCGGGGGAAAAGGTAGTTCCGGGCGTACCCAGGCTTCACATCAACGATGTCGCCCTTCTCGCCCAGGTCCTGCACGGTCTCCTTCAAAATGACCTTCACCGCGTCACCCCTCCCAGAGCGGCGGGCCTCACGACCCACCCTCCCGCTGCAACTTCCGGAAGTCCAGCCAGGCGTCGAGCATGCCCAGCCAGGCCACCGGTTCCATCAGGGGCAGGAAGGGGGTGAGGAGCAGCACCGTGATCAGCAAACGCCCCCCCTTGCCGACGCCCCACTTGGCCAGATAAAACCAGAGAACGGCCAACCCTTCCACGAAGAAGACGTAGGTAAAGATCAAGACCAGATTGACGCCGATGGCGGCCAGCCGGCCCTCAGGGTCGGCGAGGCGCCCGGACCGGGTTCCCATCAGGAGCAGCTGGCCCAGAATGTACCCCCAGGCCAGGACCCAGGGGAAGCGCCACCGGATAAAAGGCTTCCCCGGCCGGAGGGGCCGTCCCAGGGCCTGGAGCCACCGCCCCGTCAGCCACTGGACCCCCACCGACCAGAGGCCGGTGGTCACCACCAGGCCCGCGGGAAAGAGGAGCTGGATCCCCTGGGCCATGCTCTCCACCAAGGCTTCCCAGTTCTCCAGCTGGCCCGGCGGCCCGCCGGCCACCTCCGCCGCCCGCCGGAGCCCCTCCTCCACGGTGGCCCGCCAGCCCTCCACCGCCGCTTGGAGGAGGTCCACCTGGAAGAGCCACCGCCCGCTGAGCCAGGCCGTCAGGACCATGGCGATCACCAGGCCGCCGGGGGCGAGGAGGGTCACCCCCTGGTGCCGGTCGGACCGGTAGAGAAGGCCCCCCACCAGCCCCATGGCCACCGGGAGGAGCGCCAGCAGCGTCACGCTCGCCAGGACCGCCCCATGGCGGCTCACGTCCATCCCGAGGACCCACACCCCGGCCACGGCCGCGGCCACCGCCGCCGCCCCCCAGCCCACCCCGGCTCGCCACCCGCGCAGGTCGGTGACGACGGCGATGGGCACCGGCACGAAGAAGAGGACCAAGGGGAGGAACTGGCCGAGAAAGGCCAGGGCTGGCGCGAGCAGGCCCACACGCCACAGGGGCGTGTGCGGCGGCTCCAGAGACGGCTTAGCACTCATCGGCGGCGTGACTCCCACAGGTATCGCTCCAGGGCGGAGAAGTCGCCGTACCACCGTTCCAACTGGTGCTCCTCCTCCAGGTTGGCCCGGACTTGGGCGACCACCCTTCGCTCCAGCTGGTCAAAGTCGGTTCCCAGGCGGCGGGCCAGGACCGCGGTGACGATGATGACCGTCGCCATCGATTCGGCCATCCGCTCCCCGTCGCCCTCCAGGCTCGCCCGGAGGAGCGCGGCCACACTGGCCACCAGCTCCGCCTTGAGCCACTCAACCGTCTTCACATGCCGTGCCAGACTTCCCTGCGGACCGGGGAAGGACAGACGCGCCACCTCCTCGAAAGCGCGTCTCCCCCCGCCGCGGTCTGGAGTGGACGACCCCCTCCCGGCCCCGGCTGGGCCAGGGAGGGCCTGCAGGCTGGCCTGGGAACCGTCCGGCTCAGTCGATGGTGAAGGGCAAGAGCGCCATAATCCGGGCCCGCTTGATGGCCCGGGTCATCTGACGCTGATGCCGCGCGCAGTTGCCGTTGATCCGCCGGGGCAGGATCTTCCCCCGCTCCGTCAGATACCGGCGCAGACGCCCAGCCTCTTTGTAGTCAACGTACGGAATCTTGTCCACGCAGAAGGCGCAAACCTTCTTGCGCCGTCTCCGGTTCCGTGCCATGGTCTCCTCTCCTCCTTCCCAGCGGCCTCACCGCCGCCCAACGGCTTAGAACGGCACGTCGTCCTCCGTCAGCAGGTCATCACCGGCCGGATCCATCGCCTCGGCCCCATCCACGCTCCGGCGGGGCGAGTCGAGGAAGCGGACCGTGTCCGCCACAACCTCCGCGGCTTTCCGACGGGTCCCATCGGACGCGTCGTAGGAGCGGATCTGCAGCCGGCCTTCCACCGCCACCAAGCGTCCCTTGCTCAGGTTGTTGGCCACGGTCTCAGCCAGCCGACGCCAGGCGACCACGTCGATGAAGTCGGTCTCCCGCTCACCCTGCTGGTTGGTGAAGGGCCGATCGACGGCCAGGGTGAAGTTGGTGACCGCAATGCCGCTCTGGGTGTAGCGCAGGTCTGGATCGGCCACCAGACGGCCGATCAGGATGATCCGGTTGAGCACCCTATCCCTTCCTTTCCTGGGCTCGCCCGCAAGGTCGGGGGAAAGCGCGGCCCAGGAGGGACCGACGGCTCCAGGCTAGGACGGCAGGGCGGCCTGCTTCTTCAGCTCCCGCTCCTTCGCCTCATCCCGGATGATCAGGTGCCGGACCACCCCTTCGGTCAGCTTGAGCAGCCGGTCGATCTCGCGGGTGGCCTCGCTCTCCGCCCGGAACTGCACGACCACGTAGAAACCTTCGTGGAGCTTGTTGATCTCGTAGGCCAGCCTCCGGCGGCCCCACTTGTCCAGATGGTCCACCTCACCCTTGTGGGCCGCGATCACCTGCTTGAGCCGTTCGAGGAGAGGATCGATCTGGGTCTCCTCGTCCAAGGTGGGCTCCAAGAGGAGCATCAGCTCGTAGGGACGCACCACCCTGGCACCTCCTTCCCCCTGGACATAATGGCTCCAGGTGCGCAGACCTGGAGCGGGGCAGACAGGTGCATTATACCACCGGGGCCTAGAGGACGGAAGGGGTGACCGGGGTGAGGGCGGTCCCCCGGAGAGGGATCAGAGGAAGGGTCCCGGTTCTTCGATCCCCCGCTTGACGAACTCCTTCACGCTCCGTTCGAACCGGGCACGGGGGACCAGGACCACCCGGCCGCACCCCTGGCAGCGGGCGCGGATGTCCATCCCCACCCGCATCACTTCCCAGGTGTCGGCCCCGCAGGGGTGCTTCTTGCGCAAGCGGACGATGTCACCGAGGTAGAACTTGGTCGGTAGTCCCATCAGGTCTCACCCTCTTCACCCTTCGCCGCTTCACCCTTCGCCGCCCGCCCGGCGGGCCCTCTTCCACCAGGGCCAGGAAGGGTCTGGGAGGTGATCCAGCCCCTCCCCGGGGTGTTGGGAAGTGCCGAAAGGATTCCCCTCCTGGCCCCGGAAGAACCGGACGGGGCGTGCAGTGGCTCAGGCGCCCGAGAGAGGAAGGGTTCGAGCGGATGATTGATTGGTTGCGCCATCGGAAGAGTTGGCTTCTGGGCGCCGTGGTCCTGGTCCTGGCCGCGTCGGCGGTGCTGGTCGAGCCGTGGGTCCGGGCGGCCGGGGGCGACGTGGTGGCTGAAGTGAACGGCCAGCCCATCACCCGGGATGCCTTCTACCAAGCGCTGGAGGCGGCGGTGGGCGCCCAGGTCTTGGACCAGCTGATCACCGAGGCGGTGGTCCTCCAGGCGGGGGCGGAGCTGCCCGAACCGGTCACCGACGAGGTGGTCGCCGAAGCCCTGGCCTCCCTGCGGAGCGCCTATCCCAGTGAGGCCATCTACCAGGCGACCCTGGCCGCCTACGGGCTGGACGAGGCTCAGCTCGCCCACCAGCTCCGCCTCAGCCTCATCTTGGAGCGGCTGGCCACCCGGGACGTGGTCGTGACCGACGACGAGGTGGCGGCCTACTTCGAAGAGCATGCCGAGGCGCTGGCCCACCCCGAGCGGGTCCGCGCCCGCCACATCCTGGTCGAGACGGAGGAGGAGGCGGAGGCCATCATCGAACGGCTGGAGAAGGGGGAGCCTTTCGAGGAGCTGGCCGCCCAGCACTCCCTGGACCAGGCCACCCGGGCGACGGGCGGGGACGTGGGCTTCTTCAGCCAGGCGGACAACCTGGTGGATGCGTTCAAAGAGGCGGCCTTCGCCCTGGAGGTGGGCGAGGTGAGCCCGCCCGTCAAGAGCCCCTACGGGTACCACGTGATCCAGGTGACCGAGCGGGAGGAGGCCCGACCTGCCACCCTCGAGGAGGAGGCCCCAGGGATCCGGGAGCGGCTGGTCCGGGAGAAGGCGACCCCCGTCTCCGAGGTCTTGAACCAGCTCCTGGAGCAGGCTGAGGTGGTCATCCACTGGGACCGCTACCGGGCCCTTCAGCCCGCCGGTGAGGCTGCGGGAGCTGAGCAGCCTGCCCAGGATGAGGCCCAGGAGGCCGCCGCCCAAGACTCGGGCGGTGCGCCGGCGGACAGACGCCCCGAGTCCCAGGCGAAGCAGGGGGAAGACTAACCCCGCCTGGGGGTGGGGGCCTCTGAGCGACGGTTTCCAGCGTCTCATGGCGGCCCTCCTGGTCACGCTCTGGAGCCTGGCAGGCGTGCTGCCGCCGGCCGGCGCCCAGGGGACGGACCCGGGGGGCCGCCTCCTGCTCGTCCTGGCTGAGGCGTTCGGCTGGGAGGACTTGGGGGATCCCCCCGGCTCGGCCCTGGGGGATTGGGGGACCCGGGCCGCGGTGGGGGTGGTGACCGTCGCCCCGGGGGATCCAGCCGACCCGTGGACCCGCCTGCTCTCCCTGGGGGTGGGGCGCCGGACGCCCTTCCCTCGCACCCCCCTGCCGCCGGCGGCCTTGCCCGAGGCGGAGCTTCCTGGCGGTGAAGAGGCCCGGGCGGTGTGGACCGGCTTCACGGGCCGCGCCGTGCCCGACCGGGCTGGCCTCCTCCTCTTCTTGCCCCCCACCCTCCTCCCCCAGGGGAGCACCCTGGGCGATCACTTGCGCTCGGCGGGCGTCAGCACCGTCCTTATCGGAGGCGGGGGAACATCTGAGGAAGCGCCCGCAGCAGGGGCGCTCCTCACCGGCTCCGACGGCTTGGTGCTGGGGGCCGTCGTGCCCGAGCCGGTGGCGGCCGACCCAGCGTGGCCCGGTGGCCTCCGGACCGACTGGAAACGGCTGGACCAGCTGGTCCGGGGGGCGGCCGACGCCCGGCTCCTGGTGATCCAGTGGTCGGACCTGGGCCGGCTTCAGGTGTGGGAGAGCCTGGTCCCGCCCGAGCGCTACCGGGCCTTGCGGGAGGAGGCCCTGGCCGGCCTCCTCGGGTGGCTGGAGGCGGCGGCCTCCCGGGTGGCCAGCGCCGGGGGGAAGGTCATGCTCCTGGCCACCGCCCCACCCCGCTCCCTGCCCTCCCGCTCGCCGGCGCCCCTGATCCTCTACCCCCACGACCCACCGGCGCTGGTCACCTCCGGCAGCACCCGGCGCCCCGGGGTGCTGGACCCGGGGGATCTGGCCCCTTCCATCCTGGCCTTGCTGGAAGCCGGAACTTCGTGGCCGGGCGAGGGCCGGGCCCTGGTCACCCAGGCCGACCCCCACCCGTACGGGACCCTGGACCGCTTCTACCGGACCGCGGTGGGGGTCTCCCAGCTCCGGCGTCCCGTCCTCCATACCTACATCATCATCGTAGGCAGCCTGGTCCTGGCCGCCTCCCTTCTCCTGGCCCTGGCGCCCGATGTGCCCCCGCCCCACCCTGCCCGCCGCGTCCTGGACTTCGGCCTCCTGGTGGCGGCAGCGGCCCCCCTGGCCATGCTGGCCCCGCCCCTGGTGACCACCGACGGGCGGGTCCACCTGGCGCTGGTCATCTTGCTGAGCCTCCTCATCGCCGGCCTTCTGGGCGCCGGGGTCCCGGCCGCCTGGCGTTTTCCGGTGCTGGCGGGGGCCACCTTCCTCGCCCTGCTGGCCGACACCGTCGCAGGGGCCCCCTTGCAGCAGCACGCCTTCCTGGGCAATGACCCCCTGGGCGGCGCCCGCTACTACGGGGTCGGCAACGAGTACATGGGGATTCTCCTGGGCAGCGGCCTGGTGGTGGCGGGCGCCTTCTGGGAGTGGCGCCCGACGGTCCTGGCGCGCCTGGCCGGGTTGGCGGTCCTGGCAGGCCTGGTGGTGGTCCTCGGCTCGCCCCGCTGGGGGGCCAACGTGGGCGGCACCATCGCCTCCCTCTTCGGCGCCGCCTACCTTCTCCTCCGCCTGGGCCGGCGGCCTCCCCGTTGGTCCCACCTGCTCCTCCTGGCCACCGGCACCTTGGCGGCGGTGGGGCTGGTGGGCCTGGTGGAGGCCCTGCTGGTGGAGGCCGGCAGCCGGTCCCACTTGGGTCAGCTGGTGGCCCGGATCCTCCAGGAGGGCTGGCGGCCCCTGGGCGAGGTCGCGCTCCGGAAGGCGGCGACCAACCTGAAGCTGGTCCAGTACACCATCTGGAGCCGGGTGCTCATCGCCACCCTGATCGCCTTCGTCATCCTCCTCTACCGGCCCGTGGGCCTCTTCCGCCAGCTCACCGCCCAGAAGCCCTACCTGGGCCGGGGGATCGAGGCGGCCCTGGTCGGGGCCCTGGTGGCCCTGGTGGCCAACGACTCGGGGGTGCTGGCCGCGGCCACGGCCATGATCCCCACCATGACCACCCTGCTCATGGCCCTCCGGTCGGTCCGGACATCGGCGGGGGCCTGAAGGGGCGATCTGGCCGCCTGCCGTATACAGGAAGGGGAGGGGAGGCGGCTCACGTGCCGACGGACATCGAAATCGCCCAAAAGGCGCGCCTGCGCCCCATCGGAGCCATCGCCGAGGCGTTGGGCCTGGAGCCCGATGAGTGGGAACCCTTTGGCTGGTACAAGGCGAAGATCACCTGGAGCGGGCTGGAGCGGCGCCTCGCCCAGCCCCGGCGGGGCCGGCTCATCTACGTCACGGCCATCACCGCCACACCTGCGGGCGAGGGGAAGACCTGCACCGCCATCGGGCTCACCCAGGCCCTGGGACGGTTGGGCCACCGGGTCTCGGTCTGCCTGCGGGAGCCGTCCCTGGGGCCCACCTTTGGCATCAAGGGCGGAGCCGCGGGCGGCGGCTACGCCCAGGTGGTGCCCATGGAGGAGATCAACCTCCACTTCACCGGGGACATTCACGCGGTGGGGAGCGCCCACAACCTGCTGGCTGCCGTCATCGACAACCACCTCAGCCAGGGGAACACCCTCCGCCTCGATCCCAACCGGATCCTGTGGCGGCGGGTGGTGGACATGAATGACCGGGCTCTCCGGCAGGTGGTGATTGGGCTGGGTGGCCCGGCCAACGGCGCGGTCCGGGAGAGCGGCTTCGACATCACCGTCGCCTCGGAAGTGATGGCCATCCTCTGCCTGGCCCGGGATCTGGAGGATCTGAAAGAGCGGCTGGGACGGATGTTGGTCGCCTACACCATGGACGGCGAGCCCGTCTATGCCCGGGATCTGGGGGTCCACGGGGCCATGGCCGCGCTCTTGCGGGACGCCCTTCGCCCCAACCTGGTCCAGACCCTGGAAGGGCAGCCCGCGTTCATCCACGGGGGCCCCTTCGCCAACATCGCCCACGGGAACAACTCCATCCTGGCGACGGAGCTGGCCCTGCGCCTCTCCGACCTGGTGGTGACCGAAGGAGGCTTCGGCGCCGACCTAGGCGCGGAGAAGTTCTTCAACATCGTGCACGGCTTCTCGGGCCTCACCCCGGAGGTGGCCGTCCTGGTTGCCTCGGTCCGGGCCCTCCAGATGCACGGTGGTGTCTCCAAGGAAGACCTGGGCCGGCCCAACCCCGCGGCGGTGGAGCGAGGCCTGCCCAACCTGATCCGCCACATCGAAAACCTTCACCGGTTCGGGCTGCCGGTGGTGGTGGCCATCAACCGGTTCCCCACCGACACGCCCGAGGAGGTGGCGGTCATTGTGGCCGCCTGCCGGGAGCGGGGCGTGGCCGCGGCCGTCTCAGAGGTGGTGGCCCACGGGGGCGCTGGGGGCGTGGCCTTGGCCGAGGCCGTCCTCCAGACCCTGGACCAGCAGCCGGCCCGGTTCCAGCCTCTGTACGATTGGTCCCTGCCCATAGAGGCCAAGCTGGAGCGGCTGGCCACCCAGATCTACGGTGCCGACGGGGTGGAGCTCAGTCCCACCGCCCGTCGCCAGATCCGGGAGGCGGAGCGCCGCGGCTGGGACCGGCTCCCCCTCTGCGTGGCCAAGACCCAGCACTCCCTCTCGGACGATCCCAGCTTGAAAGGAGCCCCCAGCGGGTGGCGGCTCCGGGTGCGGGAGATCCGCCCCTCCCTGGGGGCTGGGTTCCTGGTCTGCTTGGCCGGGGAGATCCTGACCATGCCCGGGCTCCCCGCCCACCCGGCGGCAGAAAAGGTGGACGTGGACCGGTCCGGCCGGATCTCGGGGCTCTTCTAAACCGCTCGGGCCGCGGCCCGGACCAGAATGTCCGGCCGGCGGAGGCGCTGGCCCTCCCACTCCACCTCGATGGTGGGCCAGTCCTGGGGCTCCGTCAGCCACTGGGGCCCGTCGGGGGTGGCCAGCATGGTGTCCTCCGACTTGGTCCCGGTGATGGACGGGTTCCAGGCGTAGGCCTGGTAGGCCTCCACCTCCCCCTCCCGGCCTGGCATCAGGAGCCAATCCCGCCCCTCGTAGCCCGTGGGCCCGCCCTGGTGGTGGCGCTGCCACTCTCCGGGGAAACCTCCGGCGGCATAGGCCCGGGTCATGGTCTCCCAGAGGTGCGCGTAGGGCGTGCCCACCCGGGTCGCGAGGAAGAGGGCGGCATCCACGGTGCAGCAGGCCCGGTGCCGCCGGCGGAGTTCCTCGTCCAGGGGCGCGAAGGAGACCAGGCGGGTCAGGTTGGCGATGAGGCCGTGCCGCCGGGCGCAGGCCACCAGCATCACCCGCTGGTGGACCCGGTTGGCCGTCGGCAGGGGGTGCCGGTGCTGCTGGAGGCGCTCGTCGCCCGCCACCAGGATGACCGTCGGCTCGATGCCTCGGGCCCAGAAGGCCTCCTCCATCTGGGCGGCGATCTCCCACTCGGTCTGGCCCGGCAGGATCCGGCGGGCCACCATCTCCAGCACCTCCGAGGCCTCCAAGCCCAGCTGGCGGTAGCGGGCCTGCTCCTCAACGGTCAGGGGCACCCGGAGCCGCTGCAGCTCCTGATGGACCACGGGCGTGCCGTAGCCGCCCCCGTCGGAGACAGCCTTTCCCGTAAGAAGGGCCGGGGTGGGGTCGCTCTCGGGCTCCCACCAGTTGAAGGCCTCCACCTGCCAGCCGTGGCCGGGCAGCTCCTCCTGGAGCATCCGCCCCGCCTCGATGTTGTTGGTGACGACGGTGCAGCTCCCCTTACGGACCACGATCCAGCTCTCGCCGAGATCGGTCGCCTTGGGGATGTGGCTGCGGGCCCCGCCAGTCAGCCAGGCGAAGTTGTCCCGGCGTTGAAGGAGGAGGGCATCATACCCCTTCTCGTCGAGCCATCGTTCGATGCGGTTCAGCTTCTCCCGGACCTCCCCGGGGAGGCCGGCCGTTGCCCGTTCGGTGGTCACGATCCGTCCCTCCTGAAGCTCCCACACGGGGTACTCGCCCAAGACGCGGACCGCCCCCGCGACGGAGCGTAATGCCTCAAGGCCCTGGATGACCCGGGGCTCCCCCAAGGCGCCGTCCACCTCGGTGAAGAACCGGTAGAGCCCCAACCGGTCACCCACGGGCCGGGATTCCAAGCGGGTCAGGTTGACGCCCCACCGGGCAAAGCCCGCCAGGGCGCGGTACAGGTTGCCTGGGCGATCGTGCTCAAAACCGAAGACGATGGCGGTCTTGCGCGGGGCGCCGGGCAGCCCCGGGGAGGCCGCCGGGGCCAGGAGCCAGAACCGGGTCCGGTTGCTGGGCCGGTCCTGAACGTGGGGGTGGAGGACCACCAGGCCGTACCGCTGGGCGGCCCGGGAGCCGGCCACACAGACCTCGGGGCCCGAGCCCAAGGCGACCCGCCGGGCGGCCTCGGCGGTGCTGGCCACCGGGACGGGCTCCGCCTCGGGGAGGAGGTGGGCCAAGGTGTTGCGGCACTGGCCCAGGGCCTGGGGGTGGGAGAGGACCCGGAGGGGAGCCCCCTTCCCCGTCAGGCGCTGGCCCGGCCGGCCCAAGAGGTGGTGCTCCACGGGGAGCACCCATTCGGCCCGGACGGCCACCTGGGGTGTTTCCGCCAGGAGATCCAGCACCCGGTCGACGCTCCCCTCAATGGAGTTCTCCACCGGAACCACGGCAGCATGGAGCTCCCCAGCCACCAGAGCCAGCACCAGCCGGTCCAAGGTGGGCTGGGGCTGGGACCGGAGATGGGGCCACAGGCTCCGCAGGGCTTCGGCCGCCGCCTCACTGTGGCTCCCCTCGGGACCCAGGTACCCCACCCGGAACTCACCCATGACCGGCGGCCTCCTCCTCGGCCGGCTCCATCCCGTCCCAGGTCCAGGCCGGGGTGGCGTACTTCGCCACCTCCAGCCGCCGGGCCAGCTGAGCCTCCTCCCCGGTCAGGTTCCCCGGTTCGAGGCGCCACCCCAGGGCCCGGGCGAAGCCCTCCTGAAGCGCGGCGGCCCCTTCCTCGAAGGGGACGGGGCGGCCCAGGACCTCCTCCAGGCTGGTGGCCGCCTGGAGCACGCCTTGATGGGTCCCCGCCACCAGGCGGGCGACTTGGGCCCGGTCGATCCGCAGGGGGAGGCTCCCGTGCTGGAGGAGACCGCCAAAGCGGCGGAGCTGGGCGCTCCCCACCAGCTTCTTCCCTTGGGCGGCCAGCTCGTACCAGCTGGGGGCCTCAAAGCAGAGGCTGCTGGCGCCCGCTCCCGAGGAGGCGGGCTTGGCCGTGGGTTGGAGGAACTCGGGGGTGATTCCCAAGAGCCGCAAGCCTTCGGCCAGGCCCCGGCTGAGGATCCGGTAGGCGGCTGTGACGCTCCGGGGCAGGCCTACGGCTTCCGGAAGGATCACCGCGTAGGTCACCTCGTCCCCGTGGAGGACGGCCCGGCCACCGGTGGGCCGGCGGACCAGGCCGATCCCCTCGGCCTGGAGGATTTCCAGGCGGACCTGCCCCCCCAGGGACTGGAACCGGCCGACGGACAGGGCGGGCGGCTGCCACCGGTAGAAGCGCAAGGTGGGCCGGGCCCGCCCCTGGCCGACGGTCCGCAAGAGGGCCTCGTCCACGGCCATGTTCCAGGCCGGCGATCCGGTCATCGGGGGGAGGAGGCGGACCCGCAACCCCTCCATCCCCGTCTCCTGGGGAAGGGCTTGGGGCGCTGACCTCACGGGGTGAGCTCACCCCCGGCCAGAGGCCAGCAGAGGTTGGGGCGCCGGGCCGCGCCCGCCTCGTCGAGCCGGCGAACCACCGTCCGGTGGGGTGCCTCCCGGAGGAGGTCCGGGTCGGTCTCGGCCTCCTGCCGGATGGCGGCCACCGCGTCGGCGAAGGCGTCGAGGGTCTCCAGGGTCTCCGTCTCCGTCGGCTCCACCATGAGGGCCTCCTCCACCACCAGGGGGAAGGAGACCGTGGGCGGGTGGAAGCCGTAGTCGAGGAGGCGCTTGGCGATGTCCAGCCCCCGCACCCCCAGGCGCCGCCAAGGGGCGGCCGACACCACGAACTCGTGCATGCACGGGCGATCGTAGGGCACGGCAAAGTGCTCCCGCAGCCGGCTGAGGAGGTAGTTGGCGTTCAGCACCGCATCTTCCGACACTTGGCGCAAACCTTCGGGCCCCATGGCCAGAATGTAGGCGTAGGCCCGGACCAGAACCCCGAAGTGCCCGTAGAAGGCCCGCACCTGCCCGATGCTCTGGGGCCGGTCGTAGACCAGGCGGAAGCGGTCGCCCTCCTTCTCGACCAGGGGAACGGGTAGAAACGGCGCCAGCTTCTCCGTGACCACGATGGGGCCCGCCCCCGGGCCGCCCCCGCCGTGGGGGGTGGAGAAGGTCTTGTGCAGGTTGAAGTGGACAATGTCAAAGCCCATGTCGCCCGGGCGGGAGATGCCCAGAATGGCGTTGGCGTTGGCCCCGTCGTAATAGAGAAGGCCCCCCGCCTCGTGGACCAGGGCGGCGATCTCCAGGATGTTCTCGTCGTAGAGGCCCAGGGTGTTGGGGTTGGTCAACATGAGCCCGGCGGTGCGGGGGCCCACCGAGCGGCGGAGGACGTCCAGGTCCATACCCCCTCGCGCATCGGAGGGGATCTCCACCACCCGGTAGCCGGCCATGCTGGCGCTGGCCGGGTTGGTTCCGTGGGCCGAGTCCGGGATGAGGATCTCGTCCCGGGGCGGCGCCCCTGGCTGGGCATGGGCGGCGTGGTACGCCTTGATGAGCATCAGACCCGTCAGCTCGCCGTGGGCGCCCGCGGCCGGTTGGAAGGTGGCCCGGTGGAGGCCGGAGATCTCACAGAGCCACTGCTCCAGCTCCCACATGAGGCGCAAGGCCCCCTGGACCGTCTCCGCCGGCTGGTAGGGGTGGAGGCGGCTGAAGCCCGGCAGGCTGACGAACTCCTCGTGGACCTTGGGGTTGTACTTCATGGTGCAGGAGCCCAGGGGGTAGAAGCCCGTGTCCACCGAGAAGTTCCGCTGGGAGAGACGGGTGTAGTGGCGGACCACCTCGGGCTCCGAGACTTCGGGCAAGGCAGGGGGTGCTTCCCGCCGGAGGGAGGCGGGCACCAGGCGGTCCAACTCGGGCAGGGGACCGTCCGGAGCGGGAAGATCGAGGGCTCGCCGGCCCGGCGCTCCCCGCTCGAAGATCAGGGGTTCGGGGCGATGGGGGATGGCTGGGGGAGACTGGGTCTTCCCGTCCATGGCGAGCCTCCTCCTTCAGGCCTGCAAGGCCCGTTCCAAAGCGTGGGCCAACTGCTCGATCTCGGCCAGGGTTCGGGTCTCGGTGACGGCCACCAGGAGCAACCGCTCCCATTGGGGCGCGAACCGGCCCAATGGGAGCCCAGCCAGGAACCCGTCGTCCAGCAAGGCCCGGACCACAGCGTGGGCCGGCTTGGGCAGCTCCAGGGCAAACTCGAAGAGGAAGGGCTGCTCCCAGGCCAGGCGCACGCCCGGGATTTGGCAGAGCCGCTCTTGGGCCACATGCGCCAGCTGGGTGGAGCGGGTCGCCACCTCGGCCAGGCCATGGGGACCAGCGGTGGCCAGGTAGACGGTGGCCGCCAGGGCGTTGAGGGCGTTGTTGGTGCAGATGTTGGAGGTGGCCCGCTCCCGGCGGATGTGCTGCTCCCGGGCCTGAAGGGTGAGAACGAAGCCCCGCCGGCCGTCCCGGTCGGTGGTCATCCCGGCCAGGCGGCCGGGCATGCGCCGGAGAAGGGTCTGCCGCACGGCGAAGTAGCCGGCGTAGGGCCCGCCAAAGCTGAGGGCGTTGCCCAGGGGCTGGACGTCCCCCACGGCCACGTCGGCCCCGTAGGCGGCCGGGGGCTTGAGGATCCCCAGGGAGACGGGATCGGCCGCCACCACCAAGAGGGCCCCGGCTTGGTGGACCCTGTCGGCGAGGCCGTCCACCTCCTCGAGGATGCCGAAGAAGTTGGGCTGTTGGATGAGGACGGCCGCCACCTTCTCGTCCAAGAGCGCCTCCAGGCGCTCCCGATCCAGCCGCCCGTCCCGAAGGGGAACGGTCACCACCTCCCGGTCCTGATGGGCCAGGTAGGTGGCCGTCACCCGCCGGTACTCGGGATGGACCGAACCGGCCACCAGCACCCGGGAGCGGCCGGTGGCCCCACAGCTCATGGCGGCCGCCTCCGCCAGGGCGGTGGACGCGTCGTACATGGAGGCGTTGGCCGCCTCCATCCCCGTGAGGCGGCAGATCATGGTCTGGAACTCGTAGATCACCTGGAGGACGCCCTGGCTCACTTCAGGCTGGTAGGGCGTGTACGCCGTGTAGAACTCCGACCGGGCCACCACGTGCCGGACCACCGCGGGGACGAACCGGTCGTAGGCGCCCCCGCCCAGGAAGGAGACCAGCTCGTCCACGTGCCGGTTGGCGGCGGCCAGACGGCGCATGTGGGCCGTCAGCTCGAGCTCGGAGAGGGGGCCCGGCAGGTTCAGGGGCCGGTGGAGGCGGGCCGCCGGAGGGATGGCTTGGAAGAGCTCGTCGATGGACGAGATCCCGATCCGGTCCATCATCTTCCGGCGGTCGCCGTCGGTCAGGGGCAGGTAGCGCACCCCGGCTCGCCTCCTTTCCCGGACGCCTAGGCCCCGCTGAGGTGCTGGATGTAGGCCGCCGCATCGAGCAGGCCCTGGACCTCGTCGGGTTGGGTCAGCTCCAGCACCGCGATCCAGCCCTCACCGTAAGGATCTTGGTTCAGGGTCTCGGGCGCGTCCTTCAGGAGCTCGTTGACCGCCACCACCCGGCCCGAGAGGGGCGCGTAGACGTCGGAGACGGACTTGACCGACTCCACCACCGCCAGGTTCCCACCCGCCTGGACCTCTTGGCCGACGGCCGGCAGGTCGACGAAGACCACGTCACCCAGCTGGTCCTGGGCGTAGTCGGTGATCCCGATGGTCGCCCGGTTCCCTTCCAGCCGGATCCACTCGTGTTCCACCGTGTACTTCAAATCCTCAGGGACGTTCACCCGAGGGCCTCCCTTCCCTACCGCACCTTGGTTGATCCGCCGGGGGTAGTCCCCTTGGTCCGCGCGAGGACCAGAGCCCCGCGGGCCAGCCGGATGCCCAGCCGCCGCCCCCTGGCCTCCACGGCCAGGGCCTGACCTGCCCTGGCCAGGGCCGCCTGGACGTACCCCATACCGATGGGCGCCTCCACGTGAGGGGAGAAGCCGCCGCTGGTCACCTGGCCCACCACCTGCCCCGCCTCATCGATCAGCGGATACCCGGCCCGGGGCACAGGGCCGCTCTCCTGGGTGAAGGTGACCCGCCGGCGCTCCGGCCCCGCCTCCTTCTGCTGGAGGAAGGCCTCCCGCCCCACAAAAGGCCCTTTGTCCGGCTTGACCACCCAACCCAGGCCCGCCTCCAGGGGCGAGGTCCCCTCGTGGATGTCCGCGCCGTAGAGGGGGTAGCCCATCTCCAACCGGAGCAGGTCCCGGGCACCCAGGCCCGCGGGCTGGACCCCTCCCTCGGCCAGAAGCGCTTCCCAGACCGCCGGCGTCTCCTCCCAGGCGACAAAGAGCTCGAAGCCGTCCTCCCCCGTGTAGCCCGTCCGGCTGACCAGCACCTGCCGCCCCGCGATCCGTGCCTCCTGGGCACCGTAGAAGGGGAGGCTGGCCGGTGAGGGCTGGGCGAGGCGGGCCAGAATCGCCTCGGCCGCCGGGCCCTGGAGGGCGATGAGGCCCGTGGCTTGGGACCGGTCCTCCACCGTCACGCCGGCGGGGCGGTGCTCCTCCAGCCAGGCCAGGTCCTTGGCCCGGGTCGCCGCGTTGACCACCAGCAGGAACCCGCCGGCCAGGCGGTAGACCACCAGATCGTCCAGGATCCCCCCGGCCGGGTTGAGGAGGAGGGTGTACTGGGCCCGGCCCACCGGCAGCCGGGTCAGGTCATTGGTCAGCATCCCTTGCAGGAACGCCTCGGCCTGGGGCCCGGTCACCCAGATCTCGCCCATGTGGCAGAGATCGAAGAGACCGGCCTCGCGCCGCACGTGGGCGGCCTCCGCCAAGATGCCGTTGGCGTACTGGACCGGCATGGCCCAACCCGCGAAGTCGATCAGGCGGGCACCGAGAAGCTCGTGCGCCGCGCGCAGGGGCGTGCTCTTCAGCCCGGCCACCATCCGGGTCGCCTCCCTCTTCTGAGTAAGTTACCGGCGTTGCGGTTGAATCCTGCCGCCGCCACCAGGTCGCACACCCCTGCTGGACCATTGATATAATGCACCGATCGCCTCGGGCGAGGGCGGGAAGGAGGCTAGCTCCGTGTGGACCACCTGGTTGGAGCGGGTCCTGAGCCCGATCCTGCGCCGCAGGAAGAAGACGGTCCTGGTCGTCTGGAGCCGGAAGCGGGGCGGCCAGGGGCGGTGAACCCCACCCCCGGCCGCCCTCACGCCTAAAGGCGCGCCGCCACCAGGTCGACGATCTCCGTGATGGTTTCGGCCACGGGAACCCCGGCCGCAGTGAGGGCCTCGATCTTGGATTGAGCCGTGCCAGTTCCACCGGAGATGATGGCCCCCGCGTGGCCCATCCGCTTCCCCTCGGGCGCGCTGCGGCCGGAGATGAAGCTGACGACGGGCTTGGTCATCTGGGTGATGAAGCGGGCCGCGTCCTCTTCATCCGAGCCGCCGATCTCACCAATGAGGACCACGATCTCCGTCTCGGGGTCCTCTTCAAAGAGAGCGAGGACATCGACGAAGCGGGTGCCGATGATGGGGTCCCCCCCGACGCCGATGCAGGTCGACTGCCCCAGGCCCCGCTCGCCCAGCTCGGCCACCACCTGGTAGGTGAGGGTGCCGCTCCTGGAGACGACCCCCACCGGGCCGCGCCGGAAGATGGCGCCCGGCAGGATCCCCAGCAGGGCCTCCCCCGGGGTGATCAGTCCCGGGCAGTTGGGCCCGATCAGGCGGCTGCCCCGGGCCCGGACGTAGGCGGCCGCCTGCACCATCTCCCGCACCGGGATCCCTTCGGTGATGCAGACGATGAGCTCGATGCCCGCGTCGGCCGCCTCGCAGATGGCGTCGGCCGCCCCCGCGGGAGGCACGAAGATGACCGAAGCGTTGGCCCCCGTTTCGGCCCGGGCTTGGCGAACCGAATCGAAGACGGGGACGCCTTCCACTTCCTGCCCGCCCTTCCCCGCCCGGACCCCGCCCACCACCTGGGTGCCGTAGGCTTTCATCTGGGCCGTGTGGAACCGGCCTTCCCGCCCGGTGATCCCCTGGACCAGAACCCTGGTCTCCCGGTTGACAAGGATGCTCATGGACGGTCCCCCCTTCCCTCCGAGGCCCGCTGGACCACGAGCCGGGCCGCTTCCAGGAAGGTGGCGGCCGGCTCCAGAGGCGTTCCCTCCAGCAGGGCCCGGCCCTCCGCCTCCCGCGTCCCAGCCAGCCGGACCACCAGAGGCACCCGGACCTCCACGCCGTCCAGGGCCTGGAGGAGGCCCCGGGCCACCTCGTCACACCGGGTGATGCCGCCAAAGACGTTGATCAGCACCGCAGTCACGTCGGGATCATCCAAGACCAGGCGCAGGGCCCGCCGGACCACGTCAGCTTGGGCACCGCCGCCGATGTCGAGGAAGTTGGCCGGGCGGCCGCCCTGGCGCTGGATCATGTCCAGGGTGGTCATCACCAGGCCTGCCCCATTGCCGATGACGCCCACGTTCCCCGAGAGCTTGACGTAGGCCAGCCCTTCCTCCCGGGCCCGCCGCTCCAAGGGGTGTTCGCCGGCGGCGGACTCCTCCGCCTCCCACTCCGGATGCCGGAAGGCAGCGTTGTCGTCGGTTTCCAGCTTGGCGTCCAGGGCGATGAGGCGGCCATCCTCCAGGAGGGCCAGGGGATTGATCTCCACCAGGAGCGCGTCGTGCTGGGCCTGGATCTGGCCGATCTGGAGAACTCGCTCCACGAAGGGGCCCAGAAGTTCCGACGGGATGCCCGCCTGGGCCGCGACATCGGCCGCGTGGAAAGAACGCAGGCCCAGGAGGGGATCGATCCACACCCGGCCGATCCGATCGGGCCTGGTGGCCGCCAACTCCTCGATGTCCACTCCGCCCTCAGCCGAGGCGATGAGCACGGAGGTCTGGCGCGCCCGGTCCAGGGTGAGGCTGAGGTAGAACTCTTGGCGGATGGGGACCGCCTCCTCCACCAGGAGCCGGTCTACCCGATACCCTCGAATCTCCTTGGCCAAAAGCTCGCGGGCGGCGGCCTCGGCCCCTTCGGGTGAGGGGGCCAGCCTGACGCCCCCGGCCTTCCCCCGGCCGCCAATGGGGATCTGGACCTTCACCGCCACCTTGCCGCCTAAGGCCGTGGCCGCTTCCCGGGCCTCCTCGGGTGTGCGGACCAGTCGGCCCTCAGGGACGGGGATCCCCGCCGCGCGAAAGAGCGCCTTCGCCTGATACTCGTAGAACCGCATGGTGCTCCATCCCACCCCCCGTGGTGGTCCCAAGGGCCTGTGCGTCCCTGTTCTTCGCCCTCGGTAATGAGATTCCTTGCCGTCCCAAACCAGGGGGTCAGTTGGGCCGGAGGAGGATGAGCAGGAGCAGGATGAGGAGGATCAGGAGCAAGCTCCAATTCCGCCCCGCCCCCTGCCGGCGGGCCTCTTCCCGGAGGCGGAGGCGTTCCAGCCGGTGCGCCTGCTTCAGGTGGCGGACCGCCTGGTCATAGCGGCCCAGCTTCCGCAGGAGGGCGCCCAGGTTGTGGTGGGCCAAGGGATGGTCTGGATCGAGGGCCAACGCCCGCTCATAGGCCTCCCGAGCCTCATCCAGGCGGCCCAGCTCCTGGTAGGCGTTCCCCAGGTTGGTCCAGGCGGAGGGTTGGTTGGCGTCCAACGCCACGGCCCGTTGGAAGGCCGCGAGGGCCTCTTCCGTCCGCCCCAAGCGGGCCAGGGCCACGCCCAAGCGGTTGTGGGTGGCGGCCCGCTCCTCCTGCTGGAGGGCCAGCTCAAAGGCCCGCACCGCCTCGTCCAGGTGGCCGCTGGCCAGCCATCGCTCCCCTTCTTCGTGGAGGGCCTGGCTGTCGGCCCCTCCCGGCGACTGATGGGGCTTTTCCGTCTCGTGGTTCACCCGTTCATGCCTCCCAAGACCCGCTGGATGCACCCCGCCCAGGCTGGGGAGTATTATAGCACCGGACCCGACGGGGTGTCTTCTCGAGCGTTAGGCGCTGGTCCCCGCTCAGCCTCCAACGGTATAAGCCTCTCGTCCGGGGACATATACTCCACTGCTGAAGACTCGGGCCAGAAGCCCTCCGGTCACGAGCGCTCCACTTTGCCGGGAAACGGAGGAATGTCCGAGTGTGGTCCCCACTGCGCTCGCTGGTGGGATGGGAAGGCTCCAGGGGCCAAGGTCCCGTGCCGCGGATCCACGTCGATGAGGAGGAGGCCGAGCTCCGGCTGGGGCGGGTGCTCCGTGACTGCTTGGCCGAGCCCTGGCGCCAGAAGCAGGAGATTCTCTTCCTCTGCATCGGTACCGACCGGTCCACCGGCGACGCTCTGGGCCCGCTCGCGGGAAGCCAGCTGGCCGCCTTGGAGGGGGCCACCGGGGGCCGCGTCCGGGTTCAGGGCACCCTCGACGCCCCGGTCCACGCCTCCAATCTCCACGAGGTGGTCCGGACCCTTCGGGAGGCTCCCAAGCGGCCCTATGTGGTGGCCATTGACGCCTGTTTGGGCCGGGCGGAGAACGTCGGCTGCCTTACGGTGCGACCGGGCCCCCTGCTCCCCGGCACGGGGGTGAACAAGACCCTCCCGCCCGTCGGCGATCTGCAGGTGCTGGGCGTGGTCAACGTGGGCGGCTTCATGGAGTACTTCGTCCTGCAGAACACCCGCTTGAGCGCCGTGATGCGGATGGTGGAAGTGGTCAGCGTCGCCACCTGGCACGCCATCAGCTGGCTGGCGGCCGAAGAGGGGTTCACCTTGCAGCGGCCGCCAGGCCTGCTGGGCGCCTGGCCCCTTCCCTTCCGCAGCCCCAGGGACCGCCGCTCAAACCCCGTCCTTCCCGAGTCCTTGAGTGGCGCGGCGGTCACCCGGGTCGCGGACGGCGGGCCACCCCCACCTCCCCGGTCCCGGCGGTCCCGGGAGCCCCAACACCCCTGACAAACCCCGTCACGCTGGCTGGGAGGCCGCCGCATCCTTGGGTGCGGCGTTTTTCTCCTTCTCCTGGCGGGCGGAGCCCCCCTCTTTGGCCATCAAGCAGCGTCCATCGAGGGTGCCGCCCTCTTCCACCACCAGCACCCGGGTCCGGACATCGCCGACGATGGAGCCCGTGGAGAGGATGTGGAGCCTCCCCGTCACCTCCACGTCGCCCGCGATCCGGCCGGCGACGATCAACTCCGTGGCCGAGACCGTCGCCTCCACGTAGCCGTCGGCCCCAACCTCGCAGCGGCCGTCGACGGACAGCTGGCCCGTCACCCGGCCGTCCACCCGGAGGCTGCCCTGAACCCGCAGGCTCCCTTCCACATGGGTGCTCGCCCCGATCAGCGTCTCCACTGCCACGCCGCTCCGCTCCTTTGAACCACCGCTGTTGAACATCCCGACTCTCCCCTGTCTTCGGTCTGGGGCAGGGTCGGCCTCCGCCGGCCACCCGCCCCGGCATGGTCATCGGTTACGGCAAGTACGACCAGGGGGAGACCGGCTGGCCGTTCAGCCGGACCTCGTAGTGCAGGTGGGGGCCGGTGCTGGTCCCCGTGCTCCCGACCAAGAGGATGGGCTCACCCCGGGTCACCTTCTGGCCCCGCTTGACCAGAACCCGGTCGCCATGGGCGTAGAGGGTTCGCAGTCCGTAGCCGTGATCGATCTCCACCATGTACCCGTACCCTTGGACCCAACCCGCCCGGATGACGGTGCCCGCCGCCGTCGCCACCACAGTGCTGCCGCGGGGCGCGGCAATGTCGATGCCATCGTGATGGTCCCGCCGGCCCGTAATCGGGTGAAGGCGGTACCCGAACCCCGAACTGACCCACCCCTCCACGGGCCAGATGGAGGGGGTGTGCTGCAGGCGGTGGACCTTCTTGTCCAAGCTCGACCGCAGGTGGGAGAGCTTCCGATCCTGAAGGGTGGCCGTCTCCCGGGCCTGGCTCAGGGTGGAGGCCGTCCAATCCAGGAGCTCGTGGGTGGGCAGGGCGCCGCCGGCCGCGCCGGCCGCCTCCAGCTCGGGGCGGGCCAGGGCCACGACCGCCGACCAGCCCTCGGGCAGAACCTCGGGGTTGGCCGCCACGATGGCCTCCATCTGGGACGCAAAGCGCTCCAGCGCCTCAAGGCGCTCGGCCAGGGTCCGGGCCTCCAGGGCCAGCTCCTTCACCGTCTCTTCCTGCCGGGCCAGAAGCTCCGTGAGCTGGTCCCGCTCGTCTTGCAGGGCAAGGACCTCGGCCTGCCAGGCGGTCGCCCGGTGGCTCTGGTAGGTGACGGCCAGGCCCAAGCCACCCAGGGCCGTCAGGAGAAGAAGGCCGCCAAAGAGGAGGGCGTAGACGAAGGTGGTGGAGAGATAGCGCCGGCGGGCCGGACGGGCGGGATCGCTCAGGATGAGGATCTGGTAACCCCGGGGCCGTCGGGCTCGGGAGGGTTGAGGTAAGGGAGGTATGGTATGGGCCGGTTGCATCGAAGTCTCCCCCTGCTCATGGCCAGTTCCGCGGGGCGCCCTGGTGAGCGGCCGTCCTCCCGGTCAAGGGCCGGCTAGAGGCTCCGCTGGGGCCTCCTGGTCATGAACGCCGCGATCCGCTCCGACCAGCGAGGGCTGGGAGCGGTCTCGGCTCGGCCCCCCAGGAGGGTCCGCGCCACCTGGTCCAGAGCGTGGACCACCGGAGCGTGGGGCCGCCAAGCCGCCAGGGGCTGCTGGCGCCGGACCGCTTCGGCCATGGCCGGATCCCACGGGAGGACCCCAGCCAGCTGGAGCTCCAGACCCAAGAACCGCTCGGCTGCGAACTGCATTTTGGCCGCCACCCGTTCCCCTTCCCGTCGATTCCGGGCCATGTTGACCACCAGATGGAAGGGCCGGGTTCCGTGGCGCTCCCGGAAGACTTTGAGCAGCGCGTAGGCATCGGTGATGGCGTGGGGTTCGGGCGTCGTCACCACCACCGGGTGGCTGGCGGCGGCCAGCGTCGACGTCACACGCTGGCTCACCCCGCTGCTCACGTCTCCTATCATCAGATCGGCCTCTCGGCCCAGCTCCTGAAGCTCACTGGCCAGCCACTCGTACTGGAGGCCGGTCATCTCGACGACTTCCCGGGTCCCCGATCCCGCGAGGAGGACGCGGAGGGATGGGATCGGTTCGACCACGACCTCCCGCAACGCCCGCTCACCCCGGACCACCCGGCTCAGATCCGGAGCGCTCCCCATCCCCAGCAACAGATCGACATTCCCAGCCCCGAAATCCAGATCCATCAGGAGCACGTGGGAGCCCGCACGGGCGTGCAAGATGGCCAGGTTGACGGCCAGGCAGCTCTTGCCCACCCCACCCTTGCCGCTGCTGATGACCACCAAGGGGCACGCCCGTCCGCTCCCGCCGCCGGCAAGCGGGACCGGCTGTTCAAGGACCAAGGACCGGCCGGGCCCGGTCACCCGGTCGACCACCCGGGAGCGGAGACGGGCCCCGTCGGCCGTCTCCAGCTCGGCAGCGGCGCCGATGGGCACCAAGACCACCCGCCCGTCCAACATAGGCATGGAGAGGCGGATCTGAGCGCTCCCCACATCCAGGACCCGGCACCGGTAGACGCCGGCCCGGACGGGCACGTCCGTCCGTAGGAGCACTTCATCCCCTGGCCTCAGCCCACCCCGTCGCCCCCGCAGGGGCGGTGCCATGCGCGGCATCTCTGGCGTCCCTCCTCCCGCGCCCCCTCGCCGCGCCGGCACGCTGATGTTCCACGTGGAACATTTTTCGAAGCGGCTCGAGACTACTCCTCACCCAACAGAAGCCGGACGATCCGCTCCAGATCCTCCAACCCGAAGAACTCGATCTCGATCTTACCCCGCTTACCGCTGGACCGGACGGTCACCCGGGTCCCCAACCGTTCCGCGAGATGGGACTGGAGTTCCGCCGCCTCCGGGGTCAGCGGCTGCCGCTGCCGCTGGCGCGTCCGGGGCCGCTTCAAAGCCGCCACCACCTGCTCCAGATGGCGGACACTCCAGCCTTCTTTCACCGCCTGCTGGGCCAGCCGAAGCTGCTCAGGCACCTTCTCAACCGCCGCCAGGACCTTGCCGTGCCCCGCCGAAAGCTGGCCGCTCATGATCAGGTCTTGGACCTCCGGGGCCAGTTGCAGGAGCCGCAAGGCGTTGGCGACGCCAGACCGGCTTCGCCCCACCTGGGAGGCCACCTCTTCCTGGGTCCACCCGAACTCCAGCATCAGCCGGCGGTACCCCATGGCCTCCTCGATGGGGTTCAACCCTTCCCGCTGCAGGTTCTCCACCAGGGCGAGCGCGGCCGCCTCCCGGTCGCTGAGGGACCGGACCACGACGGGGACCTTCTCCAGCCCTGCCATCTGAGCGGCCCGCCAGCGCCGCTCCCCCACCACCAGCTGGTACCCGTCCCCGACGGGACGGACCACCAGCGGCTGGATCACCCCTTGGGTCCGGATGGACTCGGCCAGCTCCTCCAGCCCTTCAGGATCCATCTGTTGCCGGGGCTGGTACGGGTTCACCTGGATCCGGTCCACGGGAAGCTCCCGGATCTCCATGGTCCCCTCGCCGGCCTCGGGGATCAGCGCCCGCAAACCCCGCCCCAGCGCCTGCCGCGTCACCCAGCCATCACCTCCTGCGCGAGATTCCGATAGGCGACGGCCCCGGAGCAACGGTTATCGTACAGGAGAATGGGCTGTCCAAAACTGGGAGCTTCCGAGAGGCGGACATTGCGGGGGATGATGGTTTCGAAGACCGGGACCCGCCCTTCGAAGAAGGCCCGCACATCCCGGGCCACCTCCTCCGACAGGTTGGTCCGCGCGTCATACATGGTGAGGACCACACCGTCCACGGCCAGATCCGGGTTCAGGTGGTGGCGCACGATCTCAATGGTCTGCATCAGCTGGCTGAGCCCTTCCAGCGCGTAGAACTCGCACTGGATGGGCACCAGCACCCCGTCGGCGGCCGTCAAGCCGTTGATGGTCAAGAGACCAAGGGACGGCGGGGAGTCGATCAGCACATAGTCGTAGGCCTGCCGAACCCGTTCCAGGGCCCGCTCCAGGCGGTACTCTCGGGACATGGTGGAGACGAGCTGGACCTCCGCCCCCGCCAGCTCGATGCTGGCCGGCGCTACATCGAGCCCCGGCACCGCGGTCTGCTGAATGATGGCCTCAATGGGCTGCTCCTCGATGAGCACGTCGTACATGCAGGCCTTCAAGGTGCCCTTGTTGACGCCCACACCACTGGAGGCGTTCCCCTGGGGATCGATGTCCACCAGGAGGGTCCGCTTGCCCGCATCGGCCAGGTAGGCCCCCAGGTTGACCGCCGTCGTGCTCTTCCCCACCCCACCCTTTTGGTTGACGATGGCGATCACCCTACCCACGGCGTTCATTCCCCTTCCGGTTGATGCGGAGACGAACCTCGATCCAATCCCCGTCTTGCTCCTGTTCCCACTCCACCGGGATGCCGCTGGACTGGACCTGCTTCACCAGCTGCTGGATCCCGTTGAGAAAGAGGCGGACATCTTTCAGAATCCAGACCCGTCGCTGCTTGGCCTGCTGGGCCCGCTCCTTGCGCCGGGCGATCCAGGCTTCGGCCTCCCGGACGGTCATCCCCCGATCGGCGATGATCCGGGCCGCCTCCTCCTGGGCTTCGGCACCCTCCAGCTGGAGGAGGGCCCTGGCATGGCGCTCGCTCAGACCCCGTTCCCGGACGATCTCCTGCACCTTGGGGGCCAGCTGGAGCAGCCGCAACTTGTTGGCGACCGTCGACTGTCCCTTCCCCACCCGCTCCGCCAGTTCCCGCTGGGTGAGGCCAAACTCTTCAACCAATCGCTGGTAGGCTCGGGCCTCTTCCAGAAAGTGCAGGTCCTCCCGCTGCAGGTTCTCGATCAGGGCCAGTTCGGCCAGCTCTTGGTTGCCAACGGTCCGGATGATGGCCGGGACGTGCTCCCAGCCCAGGGCTTTGGCTGCTTGCAGCCGCCGCTCCCCAGCCACCAATTGGTACCGGCCTTCCTCCTCGGCGGGCCGGACCACGATAGGCTGCAGGATTCCGTGCACTTCGATGGACGCCCGCAGCGCGGCCAGCGCCTCGTCGTCGAAGACCTCCCGGGGCTGGTATGGGTTCCGATCGATACGGGCGATGGGAAGCTGCTGGACCTGCTCCTTCTCCCCGTCCTCCGAAGCCGCCCGCTGCCGCCCCCTGAGCAAGTTTCCCAGCCTACTCACGGACCTGCCTCCTCCACCCCATTCCAGCACCGTGTCTTTCGTTCCTTTCGTACAAGCTTCCTCCTCGCCGGACCGGGCCCCCTGGCCGGTCCCGCTACAGCGGACGCTTGGCCGGCAAGCCTGCCCGGCGGGGGTACCCCTCGGGGGTGGGCCGGTCTTTCCGCACCACCACCAGCCGCCGCTCGCCCTGATCTTCGGGCAGGGTGAGGCGGTGCACCCGTTCCACCCGCCCCCCGAGGACGTGGAGCGCCCGTTCCGCTTCGGCCAGCTCGGCTTCCGCTTGCGGTCCCTTCATCATCACCGCGACCCCGTCCACCTCCACCAGGGGCAGCAGGTACTCGGCCAAGACCCGGGCCGGTGCGACCGCCCGGGCCACGGCCACCCGGTACCGCTCGCGGCCGGGCCCCCGTCCCCACTCTTCGGCCCGCCCGTGAACCACCTGGAGCCTGGCCTCCAATCCCAAGGCCGTGACCGCCTGGCGCAGGAAGTCAGCCTTCTTTCCCGTCGCCTCCAGCAGGGTCCCCTGGCCTTCCGGCCGTCCCACGGCCAGCACCAGGCCGGGGAGTCCGGCGCCGCTGCCCACGTCGATCCACCCATCCCATTCCACCCCCTCCACCAGCCAGAGGGTGGCACAGTCGACGATGTGCTTGGTCACCAGCTCCTCCAGGCTGGTCGCCCCCGTCAGCCGGGCCCGGGCCTGGCCCTGCCAGACCAGCTCCCCATAGGCGACCAATTGGACGGCCGTCTCCCCATGGATGGACAGCCCCAACCGTTCGAGCAAGGCCCTGAGCCGTTCCGCCAGCCTCTCCGTCCCCTCCACCGCGGCTCCCCTCCTCCCCGGCCGTCTTCTGGCCGGCGCCAAATACAAAAATGGGAGGACGTGCCCGTCCTCCCCTTCCAGGCAAACTTCCGGGGCGTCAGCCCCGTTGAGCCGGGCTGATGACCACCCGGCGTGCCGGCTCCTCCCCTTCCGAGTGGGTCTCCACACCCTCCATATCCCGCAAGGCCATGTGGACCACCCGTCGCTCCCACGGGTTCATGGGGTCCAGGGCGACCCGCTGGCCCGTCTCCAGAACCCGGCGGGCCTTCCGCCGGGCCAGCCGCTGGAGCACTTCGGCCCGGCGATCCCGGTACCCCTCCACATCGAGGAGGATCGACTGGTAGCGCTCCTCGCCCCGGTTGGCCACCACGTTGACCAGGTACTGCAGGGCCTGGAGGGTTTGGCCCCGGCGACCGATGAGGATCCCCGTATCGCCGCCGGTGATGTTGATGTGGAGAATCTCATCGTCCCCAAACCGGGTCTCCAGGCCGCATTCCATCGACATCCGACGGAGCAGGCCCTCGAGAAACTCCCGCGCCTTCCGGTTCTGCTCCTCGGGCCGGAACTGCATCCGGACCCGCACCCGGGCCTCCCGGGAGCCCAGGATACCGAGGAATCCCCGGGTCCCCTCGTCGAGCACCTCCACGTCCACCTGGTCTCGGGTCGCTCCCAGCTGGTCCAGGGCTGCCTCGACAGCCTCCTCCACCGTCCGTCCCGAGACTTCCACCATCTTCACGACGCTTCACTACTCCTCTGCTGCACCGCCATGCGGCGGGCAATGAGCCACTGTTGGAGCATGCCCAACAGGTTGCTGACCACCCAGTACAGGACCAGCCCCCCAGGGAAGCCGAGGCTGATCCACCCGATGAAGATGGGCATCAGCATCATCATCATCCGCTGGGAGGCGTCCCCTGTCGACGTCTGCATCATCTGGGTGTAGGTGGTCACCGCGGCGAGAATGGGCAGGATGTAATAAGGGTCGGGCGCTCCCAGGTCCAACCAGAGAAAGCCGCTGTCGAACTGGTAGGTGCGCAGGACGTTGAACAGGCCGATGAGGATCGGAAACTGGATGAGCACAGGCAGGCAGCCCGAGAAGGGATTGTAATTGTGCTCCTTGTAGAGGGCCAGCATCCGCCGCTGCAGCTCCTCCGGGCGGTCCTGGTACTTCTTCTGGAGTTCCTGCAGTTTGGGCTGGAGGCGCTTCATGATCTCCATGCCCTCACTCTGCCGGACGGTCAGCGGGTACATGGCCGCCCGCACGCCGATGGTGAGGAGAATGATGGCCAGCCCCCAATTATGGGTGATGGCGTAGGCCCCTTCCAGCAAGAACTCCATGAAATTGGTCAGCAACTGCATCGCCTAGGACTCCCCCGCGGGCGGGACGCCTGACCATCGCGGCCGCTCATGGCACGGGATCATAGCCGCCCTCGTGCCACGGGTGGCAACGGGCCAACCGCTTCGCGCCCAAGATGAGGCCACGCGTCACCCCATACTTTTCCACCGCTTCCATCGTGTACGACGAACAGGTGGGGTAGTAGCGGCAGCTTGAAGGAAACAAAGGCGAAAGGGCCAGCTGGTACGCGCGGATCACCCCGCGCACCGCGGCCACCCCCACTAAGGAGAGGCCGGCCCTGAAGGCTTCGAGGCGGAAGGGGCCCCTCCTCCGTTGCCGCCCGTCCGGCAGACCTTGCGGAGAAGCCATCCCAGCTCCGCCTCCAGCTCCGCGTACGATGCTTCCGCCGCCTGGGGCCGGGCGGCGACCACCACATCTCCGCTCACCGGGAGCTCTTTGATCCACCGTCGCCACGCCTCCCGCAGGCGTCGCTTCACCCGGTTGCGCACCACGGCCTTCCCCACCCGCCGGCTCACGGTAAAGCCGACCCGGACCCTCTCCCTGCCCGGGGAAGGGGCCAGCCGGTGGAGCACGATCCAGCGACCAGCGATCTTCGCCCCGTGGCGGTAGCACCGGCGGAACTCATCCCGCCGCCGGAGCCGTTCCACCGGACCTATCGGGACGCGCCCACCGTCAGGCGCCACCGCCCCTTGGCCCGGCGACGCTTCAGAACCCTCCGGCCGCCAGGCGTCGCCATACGCGCCCGAAACCCATGCCGACGAAGCCGGCGGCGCCGCTTCGGCTGGTATGTCCGCTTCACCTTCCATGCCTCCTCGGGGCGGGCCCGCCCAACAACGATCCCGTCGCAGTGCACCCACGATTATAGTCGAGCCCCGAAGAGGGTGTCAACGGAATCCCCTTCACGCCCCGGAGGCCGCCCCGGCACCCTCAGGCATCGGGGACCCGAGCGCGCTCCAACTACCGTGCCCCGCCGACCCACACCAGGAATCGGAATACGTCTTCTTCACCCCTTGTCCCCAGCTGTGAGCTCGTGTGGAAAAGCTGTGGATAGTGTGGACAGCCGAGGGCCCGCGAACCGCTTCGGATCGCCGTCGCGCGGCCTTTCCGGCGCGGGCCCCGACGCGCGCGAGGGCCTACCAGACGCGTGTTCCCGCGCGCTGGCAGGCCCATTGCCATCGTCCTCCTCCCCCTTGGGGATGATCGCCTTTATCCACAAGACCCTGTGGACAACCTGTGGGTTTCCTGTAGACGCGAAGTGGATAAGTCGCCAGGGACCGCGGGCAGGACTGGCTTCGCCAGGGGCCGAATTCCAGGAACGCACTTCTACCGGGGACTCCCTGCTTCGCGTCAGGGGAATCCGACCATCCACTCGACCCTGCTCCCCGACCTGCGAAAGGAGGTTGCGCGCGCCTTCATGCCACACCCAACCGCCGTGCATCAAGACGATCTCCAAGCCCTGTGGCTGGAAACCCTGACGGTCTTCCAACG
Source organism: Limnochorda sp. (assembly GCF_047459355.1). NCBI lineage: Bacteria > Bacillati > Bacillota > Limnochordia > Limnochordales > Limnochordaceae > Limnochorda > Limnochorda sp. Next base: position 118,128 of record NZ_VSCV01000002.1, read on the forward strand.
ACGCATGGCGCGACCCAGCTTCGCCACCTGGCTCGGGGAGACGCAGGTATTGGGCATCGACGGCAATGCTCTCATCGTCCATTTTGCCAGCGAGTTCGCCCGAGACTGGGTCGCGGCTCGGTACCAGGAGGAGCTGAACGCGATCCTCCAGTCCGTCAGTGGCCAGCCCTGGACGGTCCGCATGGTGGCCGGCGATCTGACCGCCGGTCGGGTTCTTCCCGGGCCGCCGGAGCCGCCCCTCCCCGAGCGGCGTCCCTTCCCGGCGACCTTTTCACCGCCCAGGAGCCCCGAACCGCCCCGAGTGGCGCCCGTCCAGCGGACCGTTACGCCTGCCCCTGCCTTCCGCCCTCGCTCCACCCAGCTCAACCCCAAGTACCGCTTCGAAACCTTCGTGGTTGGGCCAAGCAATGAGTTCGCCCACGCCGCGGCGTTGGCGGCGGCTGAGGCTCCCGGCAAGGCGTACAACCCCCTCTTCCTCTACGGGGGCGTGGGGCTGGGCAAGACGCACCTCATGCAAGCGATCGGCCACTACGTCCTCAGCCATAACCGGGATCTGAGTGTGGTCTACGTCTCCTCTGAGACCTTCACCAACGACCTGATCCGGAGCCTGGGACGCAAGTCCATGGTGGACTTCCGGGCCCGCTACCGGAGCGTGGACGTCCTCTTGGTGGACGACATCCAGTTTGTGGCGGGCAAGGAGAGCACCCAGGAAGAGTTCTTCCATACCTTCAACGCCCTCTACGAAGCTGGCCGCCAAATCGTCATCTCCAGCGACCGGCCGCCCAAGGAGATCCCCACTCTGGAGGAGCGGCTGCGCTCCCGGTTCGAATGGGGCTTGACGGCCGACATCCAGCCTCCCGACTTCGAAACCCGGACCGCCATCCTCCGGCGGAAGGCGATGGCTGAGAACCTCGACCTTCCCGATGAGGTCCTCAACTACATCGCCTCCCAGGTGGACTCCAACATCCGGGAGCTGGAGGGCGCTCTCATTAAAGTGGTGGCGACCGCTTCCCTGCGGAACGCGCCCATTACCCTGGAGGTGGCGGCCGAAGCCTTGAAGGATCTGGTCCGCTCCTCCCAGCCCCGACCGACCACCATCGCCGCCATTCAGAAGGCGGTGGCGGACTACTTCGGCGTGACCGTGGACGACCTGCTCTCCCGGCGGCGGACCCGGAACATCACCCTGCCCCGGCAGGTAGCCATGTACCTGGCCCGCGAGCTGACCGACGAATCCCTGCCCCGGATCGGCCAGGAGTTCGGCGGGCGGGACCACACCACGGTGATCCACGCCTGCGACAAGATCCGCGCCGAGCAAGAGATGGACCCCGCCCTGGCCCGAGCGGTCCAGGAGATCAAGGGCCTTCTGGCCAAGATCTGAACAAGCTGTGGACGACGTGTGGAGCCCCTGGGGAGATCTGGGGACGGCCCCGGGGCCCTGGGTGGGTGCGTGGTCCCCTCTGGGGACAGGGTGGACCGCCCTCCCCAGCCCGTCCCCACCCTGCCCACAGGGGAGAAAGGGCGCTATGACGGCCTTTGGTCCCCTTTTCCCCTGAATCCACAGCCCGACGACTACGACGACTACCGATTCTATCAATCGATCGATTGATGATCGTCGTCGTCGAAGAAGAAGGAGTGACGCCGGTGGAGCTTCTCCTCGACCACGAACGGTTCAGCACCGCGGTCGCCCTGGTCGAACGGACGGTCTCCTCCCGGGACACCATCCCCGCCCTTACAGGTATCCTGTTGGAGGCGGGTGAAGGTGGGGGTTCCGGAGTTCGCCTGACGGCCTCCGACCTGGAGATGGGGGTGACCACCCAGATCGAGGCCGATGTCCGGGCACCGGGTCGGGTCCTGCTTCCCGGCCGGCTCCTCAGTTCCATCGTCCGCCGGCTCCCGGGCGGGGATGTGCGCCTGGCCACCGACGGGTCGGGGGTGGTCCACCTCACCTCGGGGGCGAGCCGGTTCCAGCTGCGGGCCCTGGATCCCTCGGACTTCCCAACCCTGCCCCAGGTGGAGGGAGGGCCCTGGCAGGTGGACGCACGCCTCCTGCGGGAGGGCTTGGAGCGGACCGAGTTCGCTGCCTCGCCGGAGGAAAGCCGTCCCGTCCTGAGCGGGGTCTTGGTGGAGGTGGAAGGGGGCCACTTCCGCGCGGTGGCCACCGACTCCAGCCGGCTTGCCTTTTACCAGGTCCCCTTGGTCCCGCCGGAGGAGGGCGCGGAGGTGTCGGCCGAGCCGCTCCACGTCCTGGTGCCCGGCCGTTCCCTGGGCGAGGTGCGGCGACTTCTGGCCGGCCTGGAGGAGCCGGTCGTCTTGCGGGTCTCGGAGCACCACGTCTCCTTCCAGACCAGCACCTTTCTCTTCTTCTCCCGCCTGATCGAAGGGGTCTTCCCCGATTACCGGCGGGTCTTCCCCAAGGAGCAGCAGGTCCGCTTGACGGTCGACCGCCTGGCCCTCCTGGAGGCCTTGGAGCGGATCGCCCTGGTGAGCCGGAAGGGACCGGCCGTCGTCCGGCTCCAGGTGGACGGGGAGCTCCAGCTGGAGAGCCACGGGGCGGAAGCGGGGCAAGCGAGCGAGTCGGTGCCGGTGGAGGAGCTGGAGGGGGCGGGGCGGACCGCCTACCAGGTCCGGTACCTGACGGAGGTCTTGCGGGTCCTTTCCACTCCCCAGGTCCGCTTCGCCTTCTCCGAGGGGGATCACCCGGGCACCATCGAGCCCGTGGGTGAGGAAGGCTACACCTACGTCGTCATGCCTGTCAGGCTTCCTTAGCTCGGGCGAGGGGGCACGTGGGTTCGATGGCCGAACAGGCGGCGGTGCGGGTGATTCACCTGGAGCGGGAGCCCATCACCCTCGGCCAGCTGCTCAAGCTGGCGGGGGTGGTGGGGACCGGTGGCGGGGCCAAGCAGCTTCTGGCCCAAGGCCAGGTCCGGGTGGATGGCCAGGTGGAGGAGCGGCGGGGCCGGAAGCTCTTCAAGGGCCAAGAGGTGGAAGTGGGGGGGCTTCGGATCCGGCTGGCGTGACGACGGCGGGTGTGGGGTGAGGCGGTGCGCATCGAAGGGCTGGAACTGATCTCCTTCCGGAACTATACCCGCCTGGCCCTCTCCCTGCCCGGTTCCCTCCACCTCTTCCTTGGCGGCAACGGCCAGGGGAAGACCAACCTCCTGGAAGCCATCTACCTGGTGGCCACGGGGCGGTCCATGCGGGCGGGCCGGGATGAGGAGATGATCCGTTGGGGCGCGCCTCAGGCCGAGGTGCGGCTGGAAGCCGAGAGCCTGCGGGGACGGTACGAGCTTCAGGTGGTGCTCACCCCTCGGGGCAAGCGGGCCTACGTCAATGGGAACTGGGTCCGGCGGCTGGGGGAGCTCTTGGAGTACCTGAGTGCGGTCCTCTTCGTCCCCGACGATCTGCACCTGGTCAAGGGCGGGCCTGAGGCCCGGCGCCGGTACCTCGACGGCCAGCTGGTCCAGGCCCTGCCCGCGTACCGGGAGGCCCTGGCCAAGTTCCAGCGGATCCTGCGCCAGCGGAACCGGCTCTTGGACCGGATCGGGCAAGGGGAGGGTTCAGCGGGGAGCCTGGAGGTCTGGGATGCCGCCTTCGTGGAGGAGGCGAGCCGGGTGATCCACCGGCGCGCCCTGGCGGTGGAAGCCCTCTCGCCCCTGGCGGCTGAGGCCCACCAGCGGGTAGCGGGGAGCAAGGAGCTCTCCTTACGGTACCGGCCGTACTTTCTCGAGGAGACAGAAGACGAGGCGCCCACGAGCCTCGATGTCATTCGGGAACGGGTGGAAGCCAGTCTTCGGGAGGCGAGGCCCCTGGAGCTCCGGCGGGGGACCAGCCTGGTCGGACCCCAGCGGGACGATTTGGAGATGACCTTGGACGGCCGGTCGGCCCGGCGGTTCGCCTCCCAGGGAGAACAGCGGACCGTGGTCCTGGCGTGCAAGATCGCGGAGCTGGAACTGATGGCCTCCTACCTGGGCGAGTACCCCGTCTTGCTGCTGGACGATGTGCTCTCGGAGCTGGACCCGGTCCGGCAGGCGGCTTTTGTCGAGGTGGCCATGGGCCGCACCCAGACCCTGGTCACCAGCACCGAGGCGACCAGCCTGCCTGCTGGCCTCCGGGAACAGGGCCGGAGCTACCGGGTGCGGGCGGGGCAGATCCAGCCTGAAGAGGAGGCCCTGAGGGACGGAAGCGTTGGGGGGTGACGCCGGTGTATCTCCATCTCGGCGGCGATCGGGTGGTACGGCTGCGGGAGATCGTGGCCATCCTCAGCGCCGAGGGGAGCGCAGCCCGGGCCTACGCCGCCCAAGCCGAGGCCCAGGGCCGCCTGGTGCCGAGTCCCGAGGAGCCGGTCCATGCCTATGTGGTGACCCGGGATCGGGTGTACGCTTCGCCCATTTCCACGACGACCTTGGCCCGGCGGGCGGAGCAGGGGGCCGGGGGGCGCCGGGAGCGGTAAAGGCGGCCGCACCTGCCTTTGCTGGATCTGGGCGTGAATGGTAGAATACTTGTCGGTTGTCCCCGGAAGCGGTCCACCGCCGGCCAGGACCGGTGACAGCCTATCTTAGTGGCTGGAGGTCGCCATGTATGCTGGAGAACCCATCCCTGACGGGGAACGGCGCCTCGCCGACGCCGGGCCAGGAAGGGTACGGAGCCGCCCAGATTCAGGTCTTGGAGGGCCTGGAGGCGGTCCGCCGGCGGCCCGGCATGTACATCGGCAGCACCGACGAGAGCGGCCTCCATCATCTCTTCTTTGAGGTGATCGACAACTCCATCGATGAGGCGATGAACGGCTTCGCCTCATCCATCGAGACGGTGATCCACGAGGATGGGAGCCTGTCGGTCACCGACGACGGCCGGGGCATCCCTGTGGAGATCCACCCCAAGACGGGCAAATCCGCCTTGGAGACGGTGATGACCGTCCTTCACGCCGGCGGCAAGTTCGGCGACCAGGGGGGGTACAAGGTTTCAGGCGGTCTGCACGGGGTGGGTGTCTCGGTGGTCAATGCCCTCTCTGCCTGGCTGGTGGCCGAAGTCTTCCTGGATGGGGTCCACTACCGCCAGCGCTACGAGCGGGGGCAGCCCGTCACGCCCCTGGAACAGGTGGGCCCCACCAAGCGGCGAGGGACCCGGATCCGTTTCCAACCCGATCCCGAGATCTTCCCCAACACCACCTGGCAGGTGGATCGGATCGTCCGCCGGGTGCGGGAGCTCTCCTTCCTCAACCGGGGCGTCTTCTTCCATGTTTTGGATGAGCGGGACCAGCGGGAGCACTTCTTCCAGTACCACGGCGGGATCCGCTCCTTCGTGGAACACCTGAACCGAAACCACGAGGTGCTCCACCCGACCATCCACTTTGAGCAGACGGTGGGGAGCACCTACGTCGAGGTGGCCCTCCAGTACACCACCGGGTACGGCGAGTCGGTCCTGCCCTACGCCAACAACATCCGGACGAGCGAGGGCGGCACCCACCTGGCCGGCTTCCGGGCGGCCCTCACCCGGTCGGTCAACGACTATGCCCGCAAGAACAATCTCATTAAGAATGGGGAGACCACCCTTACGGGGGAGGATGTGCGGGAAGGCCTGACGGCCATCCTCAACATCCGGCTCCAGGAGCCCCAGTTTGAGGGTCAGACCAAAACCAAGCTGGGCAATAGCGAGATCCGGGGCCTGGTGGAGTCGGTGGTGGCCGAGCAGCTGAGCACCTACTTTGAGGAGCACCCCAACGAGGCCCGACGGATTGTGGAGAAGGCCCTCACCGCCGCCCGGGCCCGGGAGGCGGCCCGGCGAGCCCGGGAACTGACCCGCCGGAAGAGCGCCCTCGAGGTCAGCGCGCTGCCGGGGAAGCTGGCCGACTGTACCTGGACCGACCCGGACCGGTGCGAGCTCTACATCGTCGAGGGGGACTCGGCGGGCGGGACGGCCAAGCAGGGCCGGGACCGGCGTTTCCAGGCCATCATGCCCTTGCGGGGCAAGATCCTCAACGTGGAGAAGGCCCGGGTGGACAAGATGCTGGCCAACGCCGAGATCCGAAACATGATCACCGCCTTGGGCACCGGGATCGGCGAAGAGTTCGACGCCAGCAAGCTCCGCTACGGGCGGATCATCCTCATGACCGACGCCGACGTGGACGGCGCGCACATCCGCACCCTGCTTCTCACCTTCTTCTACCGGTACATGCCCCAGCTGGTGGAGGACGGGTGCCTGTACATCGCCCTGCCTCCGCTCTACGGCATCCGCAAGGGGAAGGCCATGTACTACGCCTACAGCGACGAGGAGTTGGAGCAGGTTCTGGCCGAGATCGGGCGGAAGGGCGCCACCATCCAGCGGTACAAGGGTCTGGGCGAGATGAACGCGGAGCAGCTCTGGGAGACGACCATGAACCCCGAAACCCGGACCATCAAGCAGGTCACCCTGGGTGATGCGGCAGCGGCCGATGAGATCTTCACGGTGCTGATGGGCGAGAAGGTGGAGCCCCGGCGGGAGTTCATCCAGACCCATGCCCGCGAGGTGGAAAACCTGGACATCTGAGGGAAGCCGGGCCGTTTGGAAAGGACGATGATGGGTGGCCGTGACGGAGAGCGGCGGACGGATCGTCCCCGTTGACTTGGAACAGGAGATGCGCCGGTCCTACTTGGACTACGCCATGAGCGTCATCGTCGACCGCGCGCTTCCCGACGTTCGTGACGGGCTGAAGCCGGTCCAGCGGCGGATCCTCTACGCCATGCTCCAACTGGGCCTCCGCCCCGATCAGCCCCACCGGAAGTCGGCCCGCATCACCGGCGACGTCATGGGGAAGTACCATCCCCACGGCGATGCGGCCATCTACGACGCCATGGTCCGCATGGCGCAGGATTTCAACTTCCGTTACCCGCTGGTCGACGGCCACGGCAACTTCGGCAGCATCGACGGCGATCCTCCCGCGGCCCAGCGGTACACCGAGGCCCGCCTTTCGCCCGTGGGCATGGAGCTTCTGCGGGATCTGGACAAGGAGACCGTCGACTTCGTTCCCAACTTCGACGAGACCGAACAGCAACCCGCCGTCCTCCCAGCCCGCCTGCCCAACCTGCTGGTCAACGGCGCCGCGGGCATCGCGGTGGGCATGGCCACCAACATCCCGCCCCACAACCTGGGCGAGGTGATCGATGGGCTGGTCCGGCTCATCGACAAGCCGGAGACCACTGCCGAGGAGCTCTTGGAGATCATCCAGGGTCCGGACTTCCCCACCGGCGGCCTCATCCTGGGGAAGGAGGGCATCCGCCAGGCGTACCTGACGGGCCGGGGCCACATCCGGGTTCGGGCCAAGACGGAGATTGAGCCCATGGACCGGGGCCGCTACCGGATCGTCGTCCACGAGATCCCCTACAACGTGAACAAGGCCCAACTCATCGAGCGGATCGCCGCCCTGGTCCGGGAGAAGCGGGTGGAGGGGATCACCGACCTGCGGGACGAGTCGGACCGTTCGGGGCTGCGGATCGCCATCGAGCTCCGGCGGGACGCCAACCCCCAGGTGGTCCTCAACCAGCTCTTCAAGCACTCCAAGTTGGAGGACACCTTTGGCGCCATCATGATCGCCCTGGTCGACGGCGAGCCCCGGGTGCTCACCCTCCGGGAGATGCTGGTCGAGTACCTGAAGCACCAGCGGGAGGTCGTGGAGCGCCGGACCCGTTTCGAGCTCCGCAAGGCGGAGGAGCGGGCCCACATCCTGGAAGGCCTGCGCATCGCCCTGGCCAACCTGGATGCCATCATCCAGCTGATCCGCCGGGCACCCGATGAGGCGACGGCCAAGAGCCAGCTGATGGAGCGGTTTGGCCTCACCGAGCGCCAGGCCCAAGCCATCCTGGAGATGCAGCTCCGCCGCCTGACCAGCCTAGAGCGGGAGAAGATCGAGCAGGAGTACCAGGAGCTCGTGGCCCGTATCGGGGAGCTGAAGGCTATCCTGTCCGACGAGCGGAAGCTGATGGGCGTGGTCCGGAAAGAGCTTTTGGAGATCCGGGAGCGCTTCGCGGACCCTCGCCGGACCCAGATCGTCCCCGCCCAGCCCGAGCTGGAGCCCGAGGACCTCATCGCCGACGAGCAGGTGGTGGTCACCTTGACCCGCTTTGGCTATGTGAAGCGGGTTCCGGCCGACACCTACCGGGGCCAGCGGCGGGGCGGCCGGGGGATCACCGCCGTCCACGCCCGGGAAGGGGACTTTGTGGAGCGGCTCTTTGTCACCTCGACCCACAGCTACGTCCTCTTCTTCACCAACCGGGGCCGGGTCTACCGGGTGCGGGCCTACGAAATCCCTGAAGGAAGCCGGACCGCCCGGGGGACGGCCGCGGTCAACGTCGTCCCCCTGGAGGCGGAGGAGCAGGTGACGGCCACCTTGGCCATCGACCAGTTCGACGACGACCGCTACCTGGTCATGGTCACCCGCCAGGGGACGGTGAAGAAGACCGCGCTCTCCGAGTTCGACACGCCCCGGAACGGCATCATCTGTATCACCCTGGCCGAGGGCGACGAGCTGGTGGATGTCTTCCTGACCGACGGGCGGCAGGAGCTGATCCTGGTCACCGCCCAGGGGCAGGCCATCCGGTTCCAGGAGGACGAGGTCCGGCCCATGGGACGGACCGCGCAAGGGGTGCGGGGGATCCGCCTGGAGCCCGGGGATCAGGTGGTGGCCGCCGATGAGGTCTTGGCCGACAGCGACCTCCTGGTCATCACCGCGCGCGGGTACGGCAAGCGGACACCCTTGGACCAGTACCGGCGGACGGGCCGGGGCGGCAAGGGCATCCGCACCCTCAACCTGACGGAGAAGACGGGGCCCATCATCGACGCCCGGGTGGTGCAGCCCCAGGCCGAGGTGATGCTGATCAGCTCCCAAGGGGTGATGATCCGGATGGCAGTGAGCGAGATCTCGGTCCAGGGACGGGTCACCCAAGGGGTGCGGCTCATGCGCCTGGAGGAGGACGAGACGGTGGTTGCTGCCGGGACCCTGGTGGATGACGAGGAACCGGAAGACTGATCTGGCCCGAGCGGCGTTGACCTCCCTGGCACCACATGTTAGAATGGGCGCGCCGCCACTGGCGGTGTGCGTGGGGATGTAGCTCAGTTGGGAGAGCGCCTGCTTTGCACGCAGGAGGTCGGCGGTTCGAGCCCGCTCATCTCCACCAGAAACTGAGGCGAGTTGAGGAGCGCTCGGCCAGAGGGTCGGGCGCTTTGTCGTCCAGGAAGGCCTTGGCGGGAAGCGAAGAGGGAGGGGAGGGAGGCGGATGGAGCCCCAGGTGGCAGGGGCCCTCCGGTCGCTGCGGGAGGCGCTGGCCTCATCCCAGGCGGTCGCCCGGGTGCGGGAGGCCCGCCAAATGGTGGCGTCCCGAGAGGCGGCCCGCATCATGCTCAAAGATGTCCAAGAGGTCCAGCAGGAGATCCTGGAACGGACCGAGCGGGGCGAAGAGGTGCCCCAGGAGCTGGTCGCTCGCTACCAGCACGTGACCAGCCTGGCCGCCTACAACCCCTACATCCGAGAGCTCTTCGAGGCGGAGGCCGAACTTTTGGCTTTGCTCAACCAGATCCAGCGGGAGCTCCTCGAAGCCGCGGGCCTTATGGAAGGTCAGGCCCCGCCCCAGGGGCCAGACCGGCCCGCGGGGGACGGGGGCGGGCGGAAGACGGTCGACGCCGTGCAGAGCAAGCTTTGGGTGCCGGGCCAAGGCGCCCCCTAAGGGCAGGAGACTGTGGGCAAGGAGGCTTTTGGGGTGGCAGAGTCTGCCGTGGTGCGGAGCTGGGTGGAGCGTTTGGGCGAACACGTGGGCCAGGAGGTGGAGCTCCGGGGTTGGCTGTACAACAAGCGCTCCTCGGGCAAGCTCCTCTTCCTGCAGGTGCGGGATGGGACGGGGATCGTCCAGGCCGTCCTCTTCCGGCCTGAGCTGCCCGAGATCTTTGAGCGGGCGGAGCGCCTGGGCCAGGAGAGTTCCATCATCGTCCGGGGCGTGGTCAAGGCGGACCCCCGGGCGCCCGGCGGGTACGAGCTGGCGGTGACGGGCCTGGAGGTGATCCAGGCCGCCGAGGGCTACCCCATCACCCCCAAAGAGCACGGGGTGGAGTTCCTCATGGATCACCGCCACCTGTGGCTCCGCTCCCGCCGGCAGCACGCCATCTTGCGGGTGCGGGCCGAGGTGATCCGCGCCACCCGCCAGTTCCTGGACGATCAGGGTTTCTTGCTGGTGGACGCGCCCATCCTCACGCCCCTCTCGGTGGAGGGAACGACCACCCTCTTCGAAACGGACTACTTTGAGGAAAAGGCCTACCTCACCCAAAGCGGCCAGCTCTACGCGGAGGCCGCGGCCATGGCCTTCGGCCGGGTCTACACCTTCGGCCCCACCTTCCGGGCGGAGAAGTCCAAGACCCGCCGCCACCTGACGGAGTTCTGGATGGTGGAGCCCGAAGCTGCCTTCATGGAGCATCAGGAGAACATGGCCCTCCAAGAGCAGCTGGTCACCCACGTGGTCCGGCAGGTGCTCCAGAACCGCCGGCAGGAGCTGGAGGTCTTGGAGCGGGATCTGGCCCCCTTGGAGAAGGTGGAGCCGCCCTTCCCCCGCCTCACGTACGATGAAGCGGTGGAAATGCTCAAGAAGCGGCCCGAGGGCTTCACCTGGGGTGACGACTTCGGAGCGCCTGAGGAGACTTGGCTGGCCAGCCAATTCGACCGGCCCGTCTTCATCGAGCGCTACCCCCGGCAGTGCAAGGCCTTCTACATGCAACCTGACCCCGCGCGGCCCGAGGTGGTCCTCTGCGACGACCTCCTCGCCCCCGAAGGGTACGGCGAGATCATCGGCGGCGGCCAGCGGATCCACGACGTGGCGCTCTTGGAGGAGCGGCTCCGGGAGCATGGGCTTCCGGTGGACCGGTACCACTGGTACCTGGACCTCCGCCGCTACGGCACCGTTCCCCACTCGGGCTTCGGCATGGGCATCGAGCGGGTGGTGGCGTGGATCTGCGGCCTCCCCCACGTGCGGGAGACCATCCCCTTCCCCCGAATGCTCAACCGCCTCACACCCTGACCCAAGCCCTATTTCCCGGGAAACGCTCTCCAGGGCCCGGCCGCGCGGCCGGGCCTACCGCGTTCCCAGGAGGATGAGGGCCACCCCGCAGGCGATCAACCCCAGGCGTGGCCAGGGCAGGTGGACCGACAGGCTGGCCAGGCCCAGGAGGCTGACCAAGAGGAGCACCGTCGGCCCGACCAGGCCCAAGAGCCCGTTGATCCGCATGGCGTGGTCCACCCGGCCCCAGCGGATCATCAGGTAGGCGGCGGCCAGTTCCAAGCTCCCTGAAAGCACCCTGAGCAGGGCCATCCCCCGGACGATCTCGCCGTCCCCCGGCACCCACCCCACCCCCAGCGCCCGACCGTTCCCGTCCTACCCTACGCCGGACGGAGCCGCCGGCAGAACCGGCCTTGGCAGGACTTGGATGGGGTGCGGCGAATAGGTGCTGATATTATCCGGCCGACCTGCCCCCAGAGGGCAGCGCGGCCGACCCCGTGAGCGAGAGGCTGAGACGGGCCATCGTCTGAGAGGAGCTGAGCTGAGGATGTCCCAGGTGCCCACCAAGATCCTGCTCGACGAGTCACGCTTGCCCACCCACTGGTACAACATCCTGGCCGACATGCCCACGCCCCCCAAGCCGCCCCTCAACCCCCAGACGGGAGCCCCGGTCCGTCCCGAGGATCTGGCGGCCATCTTCCCTCCTGCCCTGATCGAGCAGGAGGTGAGCAGCGAACGGTGGATCCCCATCCCCGAGCCTGTTCGGGAGGTCTACCGCCTCTGGCGGCCGACGCCCCTCTTCCGGGCCCACCGGCTGGAAGCGGCCTTGGGGACGCCCGCCCGCATCTACTACAAGTACGAGGGCGTCTCCCCGGCGGGCTCCCACAAGCCCAACACCGCGGTGGCCCAGGCCTACTACAATAAGGAGGCTGGTATCCGGCGGCTGGCCACCGAGACGGGGGCGGGCCAGTGGGGGAGCGCGCTGAGTCTGGCCTGCAACCTGTTCGGTTTGGAGTGCACCGTCTACATGGTGCGGGTGAGCTACGACCAGAAACCCTACCGTCGGTCCATGATGGAGACCTGGGGGGCGACGGTCCACCCCAGCCCGAGCCCCCACACCCAGGCGGGGCGGCGGGTGCTGGGGGCCGAGCCCGACTCGCCCGGCTCTTTGGGGATCGCCATCAGCGAGGCGGTGGAGGATGCGGCCACCCACGAGGATACCAACTACGCCTTGGGAAGCGTCCTCAACCACGTCCTCCTTCACCAAACGGTCATCGGGCTGGAGGCCAAAGAGCAGCTGGCTTTAGTGGGGGAGAAGGCGGACCTGGTCATCGCCTCCTGCGGCGGGGGCAGCAACCTCGGGGGGATCGCCTTCCCCTTCCTCTACGACCGGTTTGCCGGGGACGAGGTGGAGGTGCTGGCGGTGGAGCCCGAAGCCTGCCCCACCCTCACCCGGGGCCGGTACGCCTACGATTTTGGCGACGTGGCGGGGTTGACGCCTCTTTTGCCCATGTACACCCTGGGCCGGACCTACGTGCCGCCGGCCATCCACGCGGGCGGGCTCCGCTACCACGGGGATTCGGCCTTGGTCAGCCAGCTCTACCATGAGGGCCATATCCAGGCCCGAGCCTATCCCCAGAGGGCGGTCTTTGAGGCTGCTGTCCTCTTCGCCCGGAGCGAAGGGATCGTCCCTGCGCCTGAGTCGGCCCACGCGGTCCGGGCCGCCATCGACGAGGCCCTCCGCTGCAAGGATCAGGGCGAGGCCCGCACCATCCTCTTCAACCTGTCGGGCCACGGCCACTTCGATATGGCGGCCTACGACGCCTACCGCTCGGGCCAGCTGGAGGATGTGAGGGATCCAGGTGAGGCCATCGCCCGGGCCCTGGCAGAGCTGCCCGAGGCGCCCCCGCTGGTGTAGGCCTGAGAGCCTTCGTGACGGCGCCCGGGCAGGGTTCTCCCGCCGGGCGCCGTACTCATTCTGAAACCCTGGCGACCGCCGGTATAAATCGAGGTGACCAAGGTGGCGGGAAAGACCCTCTTCGACAAGGTGTGGGAAGCCCACGTGGTGGTGGAGGAGCCGGGCAAGCCGCCCCTTCTCTACATCGACCTCCACCTCCTCCACGAGGTGACTTCCCCCCAGGCCTTTGAAGGCCTGCGCCTGGCCGGACGCCGGGTGCGGCGGCCTGACCTCACCTTTGCAACCATGGACCACAACGTGCCCACCACCCCCAGGATTCCCGGCCAGCCCCTGAGCCCGGACCCCATTGCGGCCCAGCAGATGGAGACGTTGATCCGCAACTGCCGGGAGTTCGGGATCACCCTCTTTGATCTGTACAGCCCGGACCAGGGGATTGTCCACATCATCGGCCCCCAGCTGGGCCTCACCCAGCCCGGGAAGACCATCGTCTGTGGCGACAGCCACACCTCCACCCACGGGGCCTTCGGTGCGCTGGCCTTTGGGATTGGGACCAGCGAGGTGGAGCATGTGCTGGCCACCCAAACCCTCCCCCAGTGGAAGCCCAAGAGCATGGAGATCTGGATCGAGGGGGAGCTGGGCTTGGGGGTGACGGCCAAGGACGTCATCCTGGGCCTCATCGGCCAGATCGGCACCGACGGGGCGACAGGCTACGTGGTGGAGTACCGGGGCCCCGTGGTGGAACGGATGACCATGGAGGAGCGGATGACCATCTGCAACATGGCCATCGAGGCCGGGGCCCGGGCGGGGATGGTCGCCCCTGATGCGACCACCTTCGCCTACCTGGAGGGACGGCGGTACGCGCCCAAGGGCGCCGCCTTCGAGCGGGCCGTCGCCTACTGGGAGACCCTCCCCACCGATCCCGATGCCACCTTTGACCACCGGGTGGTCTTCGACGTCTCCCGCCTCGCGCCCCAGGTGACCTGGGGGACCAGCCCCGGCATGGTGACCGACGTGACCGGCCGGGTGCCCGACCCCAGTGAGTTTGCCGACCCCGAAACCCGCCGGGCGGCGGAGCGGGCCCTGGAGTACATGGGGTTGGAGCCGGGCACACCCATCCAGGAGATCAAGATCGACCGGGTCTTCATCGGGTCCTGCACCAACGCCCGGCTGGAGGACCTCCGGGCGGCGGCCCAGGTGGTCCGGGGGAAGAAGGTGGCCCCGGGCGTGCGGGCCATGGTGGTGCCCGGCTCCCAGTGGATCAAGTACCAGGCCGAGCAGGAAGGCTTGGATCAGATCTTCAAGGAGGCGGGCTTCGAGTGGCGGGAGGCGGGCTGCAGCATGTGCCTGGGCATGAACCAGGACATCCTCCAACCCGGCGAGCGGTGCGCCTCCACCTCCAACCGGAACTTTGAGGGCCGGCAGGGGCGGGGCGGGCGGACCCACCTGGTCAGCCCCGTGATGGCCGCTGCGGCCGCCATCTACGGCCACTTTGTGGATGTGCGGGAACTCGGGGTGCTCACAGCCTGACCTTATGGCCTGAAGGGAGTCGGTGCGCATGGAACCGTTCCGGGTCCACCGGGGCTTGGCGGTCCCCTTGGACCGGATCAATGTGGATACCGATCAGATCGTTCCCAAGCAGTTCCTCAAGCGGGTGGAGCGGACGGGCTTCGGCCAGTTCCTCTTCTACGACTGGCGGTACGATGAGCAGGGCCAGCCCCGGCCCGACTTCGTCCTCAACCTGCCCCGCTACCAGGGGGCGACCATCCTCATCACCGGGGCCAACTTCGGGTGCGGCTCCTCCCGGGAGCACGCCCCCTGGGCCCTGAAGGAGTACGGCTTCCGGGCCATCCTGGCGCCCTCCTTCGCGGACATCTTCTACAACAACTGCCTCAACAACGGCCTCCTTCCGGTCCGGCTCGAGGCTGAGGTGGTTGGGGAGCTGATGCGCCGCGCCACGGAGGAGGAGGGGTACTACGTGACCGTCGACCTGGAGGCCTGCCAGGTGCGGGACGATCACGGGCTGGTCCAGCCTTTTGAGCTGGATGCCTTCCGGCGGCGCATGCTCTTGGAGGGGCTGGACCCCATCGACATCACCTTGGAGCATGAGGCGGCCATCCGGGCGTACGAGGCCGCCCATCCCGGTTGGTAGCCGCCGGGCAGGCCGGGCCAGCAGGAGGCTGAGGATCGTGGCCGACGAGGAAGCTCTTTACCGATCGGAAGCGTTGGAGCAGATCCGGCGGGTGGACCCGGAGGTGGCGGAGGCCATCGCCGCCGAGGTCCGTCGCCAGCAGCAGACCCTGGAGCTGATCGCCTCCGAGAACTTCGCCAGCCGGGCCGTCATGGCTGCCCAGGGCCTGGTGATGACCAACAAGTACGCCGAAGGGTACCCAGGGCGCCGTTACTACGGCGGCTGCCGGTACGTGGACATCCCGGAGCGGCTGGCCATCGAGCGGGCCCAGGCCCTCTTCGGTGCGGAGCACGTCAACGTCCAGCCCCATTCGGGGGCCCAGGCCAACCAGGCCGTCTACTTCGCGGCTCTGGAGCCGGGGGCGACCATCATGGGTATGGCCTTGCCCCACGGGGGCCACTTGACCCACGGCAGCCCCGTCAACCTGTCGGGGAAGTGGTTCCGGGTCATCCCCTACCATGTCTCCCGGGAGACGGAGGAGCTGGACTACGACGAGGTCCGCCGCCTGGCCTTGGAGCACCGGCCCAAGCTGATCGTGGCCGGGGCCAGCGCCTACCCGCGCCAGCTGGACTTCGCCCGGTTTGCGGCCATCGCCCAGGAAGCGGGCGCCCTCCTCATGGTGGACATGGCCCACATCGCCGGGCTCGTCGCCGCGGGGCTCCATCCCAACCCGGTGCCCCATGCGACCTTCGTCACCACCACCACCCATAAGACCCTGCGGGGGCCCCGGGGTGGGTTGATCCTCACCACCGCCGAGTGGGGCCCGGCGGTGGACAAGGCGGTCTTCCCCGGCATCCAGGGCGGCCCGCTCATGCACGTCATCGCGGCCAAGGCGGTGGCCTTGAAGGAGGCCCTCACGCCGGAGTTCCGAGCCTACCAGGAACAGGTGGTCCGGAACGCCCGGGCCCTGGGCCAGGCCTTGCAGGAGCGGGGCTGGCGCCTGGTGACGGGCGGGACCGACACCCACCTCCTCCTGGTGGACGTGAAGGCCCGGGGCCTGACGGGCAAGGAGGCGGAGGAGCGGCTGGAGGCGGTGGGGATCACCGTCAACAAGAACACCATCCCCTTCGACACGGAGAAGCCCTTCATCGCCAGCGGGATCCGGCTGGGGACCCCGGCGGTCACCACCCGGGGGATGAAAGAAGGGGAGATGGTCCTCATCGCCGACCTGATCGACCGGGCCCTCACCGCGCCGGCCGAGGCCGCCGCCATCGCCGACCAGGTCCGGCAGCTGACCGACGCCTTCCCCCTCTACCCCGGCTGGCCCTGAGCCGGCCTGGGATCTAGGGCCCTGCCCGCGGCAGGGCCCTTTTTCACGCGCCGCGCTGGTCTCACCCGGGGACTCAACCTTGCCGGGGACGAGCCGACCCTTGGGACAGATGACCCGTGAACTTTGACCCTATTTGCGGAGAAGGTGATGGGGATTGTTGGATCGGTCGGTTCGTCGGTTGTGTGATCTTGTGATCAATGGTACGATCGAGTGGGACACGCGTGGGTTTGGTGCCGCCCGGAGCGTGTCTCTGTCGTGAGGGAGAGGGGGAACTCGATGAACGCGACGTTGCCCGTCACCAACGAAGAGGGATTCTACGAGATTCGTCTGGAATCCATCGGGGGGCTGGGGGCCAACCTGGCGGGCAAGATGCTCGCCGAAGCCGCCGTTCTGCACATGGGTTTCAACGGGGCCAACTTCGCCTCGTACGGCTCCGAAAAGAAGGGAACGCCTGTCAAAAGCTTCATCCGTTTGGGCCCGCCGGAGATCAAGCTCCGGACCAGCGCGCCCGTGGAGCGGCCGCACCTTCTGGCCATCTTCCACGAGGCCTTGATCCGGACGGGCGACCCCGCCGGGGGCATCTACCCCAACAGCGTGGTGGTCGTCAACACCGCCCGGAGCCTGGATGAGCTGGCCCAGGACCTGAAGATGACCAGCGGCACCCTGGGCGTGGTGGATGCGCTCCAGATCGCGGTGGAGGAGAAGAGCCGCATCAACACCGTGATGATGGGCGCGCTGACCCGGGCTTCGGGTTTCATTGATCCCGAGGCGGTCAAGGCCGTCATCCGCTCCACCTTTGAACGGAAGTACCCCCATCTGGTCGAGCGGAACCTGCGGAGCTTCGACCGGGGCTACGAGGAGCTGGAGCTGAAGACCTTGGGCGACGGTACGGGCGAAGGCAAGCCCTACCACCGTCCGGCTCCCAAGTGGGGGTACCTGAACGCTCCCCTGGGCGGCGTGGTCGCCGATCCCGGCAACAGCATGCTGAAGGATCTGAGCGCCTCCCGGGAGGGCTTCGTGCCTGTCTTCGATCGGGAGAAGTGCATCGACTGCGGCCAGTGCGACTTCGTCTGCCCCGACTACTGCTTTGTCTGGGAACAGGGGACCGACAAGAAGGGCCGCCCGGCCCAGCGCTTGGTGGGCATCGACTACCAGTACTGCAAGGGCTGCCTCAAGTGTGTTGAAGCCTGCCCGGTGCCCGGCGCCCTGACGGAGGCCAGGGAGACCGCCGAACTGGTCGCGAGCCGCCGGGTCCCCCATCGCTTCGTCCACGCGGAAAGGGTGATTGCCTGATGGCTGTTGCCGAAGAGGCCCTGCGCGAGGCCGGGCGCCCCAAGCAGAAGGTCGACTTCCTGAGCGGCAACGAGATGGCCGCGGTGGCCGCCCGCCAGATCAACTTCCACGTGATGGGCTACTACCCCATCACCCCGTCCACGGAGATTGCCGAGTTCCTTGACGCCATGAAGGCGGAAGGGGAGCACGACATCGTCATGATCCCCGGGGACGGGGAGCACGGCGCGGCGGGGATCTGCTACGGCGCCGCGACGGCAGGGGCCCGGGTCCTGAACGCCACCAGCGCCAACGGGCTCATGTACGCCCTGGAGCAGCTGCCCGTCCAGTCGGGCACCCGCATGCCCATGGTGCTCAACCTGGTCACCCGGTCCATCAGCGGCCCCTTGAACATTCACGGGGACCACTCGGACCTCTACTTTGCCATCCACACCGGCTGGATCGTCCTCCTGGCCCGCGACCCCCAGGCCGTCTACGACATGAACGTGCTGGCCGTCAAGATCGGCGAGCACCCCAAGATCCAGCTCCCGGTGATCGTGGCCTACGACGGCTTCTTCACCAGCCACCAGAAGCGCCGGGTCCAGTACTTTGAGGATCCCCAGGTGGTCCGGGACTTCCTGGGTGAGCGGCACCAGGAGTTCACCTCCGTCGACCCGCGCAACCCGGTGAGCATCGGGCCTTACATGAACGAGCCCGACTTCATCAACAACAAGTACCAGCTGAAGCTGGCCTTCGACGAGGCCCGCCGGGTGATCCCGGAGATCTTCGCCGAGTGGGGCAAGCTGACGGGCCGGCACTACCCCATCCTGGACACCTACCGGATGGAGGATGCGGAGGTCGCCCTCTTCCTGGTCAACTCCGCGGCGGAGACGGCCAAGGACGTGGCGGACGCGCTGCGGGAAGAGGGCATCAAGGCGGGCGTCATCAGCCCCAACGTGCTCCGGCCCTTCCCGGCTGAGGAGATCCGCCGTGCCCTCAAGAACGTCAAGGCCCTGGTGGTGGGCGAGCGGGCCGATACCTCCTTTGGCGAGGACGGGTCCCAGCTCACCCACGAGATCAAGTCGGCTCTCTGGGACGACCGGGAGAACAAGACCCTGGTCCTCTCCCGGATCTACGGCCTGGGCGGCAAGGAGTTCTACCCGGAGGACGCCCGTGCTCTCTTCGAGCTGGCCATCGAGACGGCCAAGACGGGCAAGGTGGAGAAGCCCTTCGACTACCTGGGTGTGACGCCGGGCGATCCTGAGAAGACGCCCGTGCGGGTCGTCGATCCTCTCACCAAGGAAGAGGTCAACCAGGGCCTGGTCGAGGTGACCAAGAACGAGGAGACGGGCCGCCTTGAGGTGAAGATCGCCCGGCCGCGGGAGCTCACCGCGCGGCCCAAGCGGATCCTCTCGGGTCACGGGGCCTGCCCCGGCTGCGGCATCTTCTCTGGGGTGGACACCTTCCTGAAGGGGATCGAGGGCGACGTGGTGGTCCTCTACCAGACGGGTTGCGCCTACGTGACCACCACCGGGTACCCCTACAGCGCCCACCGGGTCTCGTTCATCCACAACCTCTTCCAAAACGGGGCCCCCACCCTGGCCGGTGCGCTGGAGGCCTTCCGGGAGCGGCAGCGTCGGGGCGAGCTTCCGCCCGATGATGAGCTCACCTTCATCATGATCACCGGGGACGGCGGGATGGACATCGGCATGGGCTCCGCCCTGGGGACCGCCCTGCGGAACCACCGGCTGATCATCCTGGAGTACGACAACCAGGGGTACATGAACACCGGCGCCCAGCTGTCGTACTCGACGCCCTACGGGCACCGGACCAGCACCAGCAACGTGGGTTCGGTGGGCAGGGGCAAGACCTTCCACCACAAGGACACGGCCCAGATCATGGCGGCGACCCGCATCCCGTACGTCTTCACGGGCTCCGAGGCGTTCCCCCAGGATCTGGTCAAGAAGGCGGCCAAGGCCCAGTACTACGCCACCCACGAGGGGACGGCCTACGGCAAGATCCTCATCAGCTGCCCCCTCAACTGGCGGAGCGAGGAGCGGCTGGGCACCAAGATCCTGGAGGCGGCCGTCAACAGCTGCTTCTTCCCGCTCTACGAGGTGGAGCAGGGGAAGACCACCATCACCTACAATCCCGAGGACCGGGAGAAGAAGGTGCCCGTCAGCGAGTGGCTCAAGATGATGGGCAAGACCCGGCACCTGCTCAAGCCGGAATATGCCGAGATGCTGGAGGAAATCCAGCGGGAGGTCGACTTCCGCTGGGAGCAGCTGAAGGCCAAGCACGCCAGCCCCATCCTCTGATCCGCTCCAGGTCAAGGTGGGGACGGAAGCGGGCCGGGTCTCCCCGGCCCGTTCTCGTTTGCCCCTGCCGGCGGCCGCCCGCTAGGGCCGGACCTCCGGGGCGTGGGCGGCCCGGGGCGCGGCCAGCCAGAGGAGGAGAACGCCCAGGAGGGTCTGGAGCGCGGCCCCGGTGAAGAGGAAGGCCTCACCGAACCGGTCCATGAGGGCGCCCAGGACGGGGGGCGTGAGGATGGCCCCCGTGGTGGTGAACAGGTAGTAGAGGCCCGTGTAGGTGCCCGTCTGGACATTCTGGCCGAGGGCGGCCACCGAGGGGTACGCGTTGACGACGATGAAGGCCCAGAGAATCCCCACCGCGGCCAGGGCCAGGAGCAGGGGAAGGCCGGGGCGGAGGAGGGGCGCCACGAGCAGAACCAGCACCAGCAGCCCGCCGGCGGTGGCCATGGTCCGGTGCCGGCCCAGCCGGGCTCCCACCAGGCCGCCGGGGATGGCCAGGAGAATGAGCATGGCTGCGGCCGCCAGGAGCGCCTGAGAGGCGGCGCCCGAGGTCATCCCCAGCCGGACGGTGGCGTAGGTGCTGAACAGCTGGTTGAGCGCGTTCCAGGAACCCCAGATCAAGAGGAGCCCGAAGAGGAGCGCCAGGGGCCGGCGGTCTCGGGAGCGGATCAGGCCTCCAACGGTGGTGAGAAGCCCAGGCGCTTCCTCCTCTGGCGGCCCGTCCCGCCACCCCAGGGGGGTCCTGGCCTCCTTCAGGAAGATGAGGAGGATCCAGGGCACCACGAGCAAGAGGCCGCCCATGATGGCGAAGGCCGTCCGGTCATGGTCGGGCAGGAAGAGGGCCCCCACCCCGAAGGCGACGGCGCCGCCCAGGCCGCCCATCAGGTTGATCACGCCGTTGGCCGGGCTCCGCAGCGGTTCCGGCGTCACGTCGGGCATGAGGGCGACGGTGGGGGAGCGGTGAATCCCCATGAAGAAGTCGAAGAGGATGACGAGGGCGATGAGACTGACGAGGCTGGTGTGGTAGGGGAGGAAGAGGAAGGCCAGGCCCGCCAGGGGCATGCCCACCAGGACGTAGGGCAGCCGGGGGCCCAGGCGGGTCCGGGTCCGGTCGCTGAGGGCGCCCACGTACGGTTCCAGGAAGAGGGCGGCGATCTCGTCCAGGATCATGAAGGTGCCCACCAAGGTGTTCACCTGCTCGGGGAACCGGGGCGCCAGGAACCCCCGCAGGTAGAGGGGGACCTGGACGTTGAAGAGCGCCCAGGCCCCTGAGATGGCGAAGAATCCCAAACCCAGCAAGAAGGTCCGACCCCAGCGCAAGGTCACGCAGACGCCTCCTTCCAAGAGCCAGCTGCTCCCTCTGTTCGGGACGGCCCGCTGGGCTCCTTGTCCCGGGGGAACAAGCGGCCCGCTGCGGGTGCGGCCACCGGCGGCCCCGGTTCTTCCGGGAGAAGGCGGCCAGGACCTGCCTTGACACTCCGCGGAGCGCCATGGTAAGGTAAATACAATCATAATGGGGCGTTCCGCCCCTGAGCGTGGTGCTCCAGCGGCTGGCAGCAGCTCTTGTTCCATCTCTCTCGGTGATGCACCATCATTCCGCTGGGAAGGCGCCACCTTCGAGGCATCGGGCCTGATTGGCGAACAGGCGCCGGTTGGGTTCGATGGCAAGCGGGGCCGTGGCGAAAGCCACGGCCCCGGCCCTTTCCTACCCTCTCCCGGGTCAGGGCCGCCCCTGGGGGTGCCGGGGCGCGCCGGGGCAAACTGCCCCCGTGGGGGGGATGCCCATGCGCGTCCTGCAGGTGGTCGGTTCAGCCGAAGGGGGCCTCCGCCGGCACCTGGTCCAGCTCCTGCGGGGCCTGGCGGGCCACCGCTTTGTGGTGGCCGGTCCCCCGGCGGTTCTGGCCGGCCTTGACGCCCTTCCGGCGGTGGAGGCTCTCTGGCCCCTGCCGGGAGGCGGCGGTTCCTGGGCCCCCGCCGGGCACGGCCGGGAGCCTTGGGCTGATCCGGGGGACGGCCAGAGCCCGCCCTTCGACCTGGTGCACGTCCACGGCTGGCGGCCTGCGTGGGCCGTCTTCCGGAAGATGGCCCCTTCTTGGCCGACGGTGTGGACCCTCCACACCCGCCCGCCGGCCGGGGTGCTGGCGAGGCTCTGGTTGGGGCGGCTCTTCCGCGCGGCGGAGGGCCGTCCCCTGCGGGTGATCGCGGTCTCCGAGAGCCTGGCGAGGGAGGTGGCCCAGCTCTGGCCTGGCGGGGCGGCGCGGCTCCAGGTGGTGCGGAACGGCCTGGCCCGGGAGGAGATGGACGCCCTGGCCCAGCGCCGGCGGCGGGAGCAGGCAGCCCGGCTCGATTGGTCGGCAGCGTCGGAGGCCCAGGGTGAGGCGCCGGAAGGGCCGGCTGAGCATCCCGTGGGGCCCCGAGAGCCGCCCATCCCTATCCCGATCCTGGGGTACTTGGGGCGCCTGTGGGCGCCCAAGGGCGTCCTGGATGCGGTGGAGGTTCTGGCCCGGCTGGTCCAAGCAGGATGGCCCGCGGTCTTGGTGGTGGGCGGGGAGGGTCCCCATCGGGAGGCCGCTGTCCGGCTGGCCCGGAACCGAGGGGTCGCCGAGCGGCTCCACCTCCTGGGCTGGCAGGAACCGGAGCCTTTTTTCGCCCGCATCGATCTCCTCCTCCATCCCTCCCGGGGCGAGGGCGGCTTCCCCTACACCATCATGGAGGCCATGGCGGCGGGGGTGCCCGTGGTTGGGTACCGGTTGCCGGCCATCGACGAGGTGGTGGCTAGGCCCGGGAGGCCTGGTGGCCAGGAGCTCCTCCATCTGGTCCCGCCCGGAGACCGGGCGGCCCTCAGCCGCCGCTGCGCCCTCTGCCTCCACCAGGCCGAGCGGACAGCCCGCCAGGCGGAGGCGGCCGCCGCCTTCGCCCGGGAGACCTTCTCCCTGGAGCGGACTCTGGGGGCGGTGGAGGGGATCTACCGGCAGGTTGTCCGGGAGGCGGCCGCCGTCCAAGGCGAGCCTGCGCCCGCCGGCGCTGGCCTTGCCGGGCCCGACCAGGTCCGGATATAATGGAAACCAAGGGAGAAGGCAGAGGCGATGATGGGGACCAGTACCCTTCGCCCAGCCCGTCCAGAGAGCCGGCGGGTGCTGCGAGCCGGTCGGGCGGGAAGGGGAATCCACCCCGGAGCAGGCGGCCAGCCGCCCCCGTCTGAAGCGCGGGGCGGTGAAGCCAACCGGTTGGGCCCGATACAGCCCGCACGAGCCATCCTCCGGCGAGGCGCGTCCGGAAGGATCAGGGTGGCACCGCGGTCCAATCCGCCCCTGAAGTCGGGCGGTTTTTTCTTTGTTCCCGGCGGGCCACCGGCGGCCGGGGCCGTCGCCGGGGCGAGCAGGAGGGTGACGTCCATGTTGGATCTCAAGTGGATCCGGGAGCATCCCGAGGAGACCCGTGCCGCGTTGGCCCGGCGGGGGGAGGAGGCGCTCCCCTCCATTGATGAGCTCCTCCGCCTGGACGAAGAGCGGCGCCGGCTCTTGGCCACCGTCGAGGAGAAGAAGGCCTACCGGAATCGGGTCTCCCAGGAGATCGGCCGGGCCCGTCAGGCGGGCGAGGATGTGGCCGACCGCATGCAGGCCATGCGGGAGCTGGGCGAGACCATCCGGGCGTTGGACGAGCAGGTCAAGGCGGTGGAGGCTCAGATCGAGGAGCGCCTCCTCCAGATCCCCAACCTGCCCCACGAGAGCATCCCCACCGGCCCCGATGAGACGGCCAACCAGGAGATCCGCCGGTGGGGCGAGCCACCCCGATTCGCCTTTGAACCCAAGCCCCACTGGGAGCTGGGCCCCCGTCTGGGCATTCTCGACTTCGAGCGGGCGGCCAAGATCACCGGGGCCCGGTTTGCCCTCTACTGGGGGGCGGGGGCGCGTCTGGAACGGGCCCTGATCAGCTTCATGCTCGATCTCCACACTCAGGAACACGGCTACACCGAGGTCTTCCCGCCCTTCCTGGTCAACCGGGCGGCCATGATCGGCACGGGACAACTGCCCAAGTTCGAAGAGGACATGTTCAAGTGCGAGGGGACGGACTACTACCTCATCCCCACGGCGGAGGTCCCGGTGACCAACCTCCACGCGGGCGAGATCCTCGCGGCCGACCAGCTCCCCTTGCGCTACACCGCCTACACCGCCTGCTTCCGGGCTGAGGCGGGCTCGGCTGGCCGGGACACCCGGGGCCTGATCCGCAATCACCAGTTTGACAAGGTTGAGCTGGTCAAGCTGGTCCGGCCCGAGACCAGCTATGAGGAGCTGGAGTCCCTGGTCCAGGACGCGGAGGCGGTGCTCCAGCGCCTCGGCCTCCCCTACCGGGTGGTCTGCCTCTCCTCGGGTGATTTGGGCTTCGCTGCCGCCAAGACCTACGACCTGGAGGTCTGGATGCCCAGCTACGGCCGCTACGTGGAGATCTCCAGCTGCAGCAACTTCGAGGCCTTCCAGGCCCGGCGGGCGGGCATCCGCTTCCGGCCCGAGCCCAAGGCGAAGCCCGAGTTCGTCCACACCCTGAACGGTTCAGGGCTGGCTGTGGGCCGCACGCTGGCCGCGCTCCTGGAGAACTACCAGCAGGAGGACGGCTCGGTCCGAATCCCCGAGGTGCTCCGGCCCTACATGGGCGGGCTGGAGGTCCTGCAGCCCCCGGCCTGAATTGACAGGGCCGAAGAGACCGTGTTAGGCTGAAGCCGACCGGGCGGGGCTCCTCGTGGAGGGGTGACGGAGCGGCCGAACGTGGCGGTCTTGAAAACCGCAGGGTCGCAAGGCCCCGTGGGTTCGAATCCCACCCCCTCCGCCAGTGGGGCTCCGCCCCTGGGGCATCCTCTGCGGGGCGAAGCTTGGGACGCCCCACCCTCTCCCCATCCCAGGGGACGGCCCGGAGAAGCGTGAGGCCGCCTGCTCAAGGGCTGAGCAGGCGGCCTTCTTCCGTGGGGGGCAGGTTTCCGCCGGCGCGTGGAGAAGGCCCGAGCCTCCCAGGGCCTGGCCCCGGCCGGCAAGGGCGGCCTCCCGTCAGGCGTCGAGGCCGTGCCGGGCGATCACGTCTCGGTACCAGAGGGCGCTGGCCTTGGGGATGCGCCGCTGGGTGGGGTAGTCCACGTAGACCAGGCCGAAGCGGCGGGTGTAGCCCCGGGCCCACTCAAAGTTGTCGAGGAAGGACCAGGCGAAGTAGCCGGCCACGGGTGCCCCCTCCTGAAGGGCTTGCCAGATGGCCCGCAGGTGCCCCTCCAGGTAGGCGATCCGCTCGGGATCGGCCACCCGGAGCTCGCCCCCTTCCTCCACCAGCTCGTCGGGGTACGCCGCGCCGTTCTCGGTGATGATCAGGGGGCAGGGGTGGTCCCACGGGGAGGGCTGGCTCCCCGCGGACGGGACCTCTTCCCGTGCCCGAGAGGAGGCGGGAACGGCCGCCAAGCGGGGAGCCAGGTAGGTCCGGTGAACCCAGGTCAGGACCTCCTGGAGCCCCTGGGGGTAGACCTCCCACCCCATGGCCGTGACGGGACCGGGACCGGCCACGTTCCGGATGCCGGTCCACGGCTCCGAGGGGTCGTGGGCCACCACGTGCCGGGTGTAGTAGTTGACTCCCAGGAAGTCCATGGGTTGGGCGATCAGCTCCAGATCTCCCGGTTCCACCGGCGGCTCGACCTGCCGCGCCTGGTACCAGGCGAGGGCCGTGTCGGGGTAGCGGCCCCGGAAGAGGGGATCGAGAAACCACCCGCTCTCGAGGGCCAGGGCCCGTTGGGCCGCCTCCTGATCCTCCGGAGCCGAGGAGGCGGGGACGTAGGCGTGGAGATCCAGGCTGATGCCCATCCGGCCCGGCAGGTTGAGCTGGCGGAAGGCCTGCAGGGCGAGCCCGTGGGCGAGGAGCAGGTGGTGGCTCACCCGGACCGCGGTGGCCAGGTCCCGCAGGCCCGGCGCGTGCTCGCCGTACAGGTGCCCCAGGAAGGCGACCACCCATGGCTCGTTGATGGTCAGCCAGAGCTTCACCCGGTCGCCCAACCGTTCCATGACGGTGACGGCCAGGTCCCGGAAACGGGCGGCGGTCTCCCGGCGGGCCCAGCCCCCCTGGGCTTGCAGAGCCTGGGGCAGGTCCCAGTGGTAGAGGGTGACCAGAGGCTCGATCTGTGCGTCCAGAAGGCCATCCACCAGCCGGTCATAGAAGTCCAGGCCGGCGGGGTTGGGCGCGCCCTCCCCGGTGGGGTAGATCCGGGGCCAGCTGATGGAGAACCGGTACGCCTGGAGCCCCAGGGCCTGCATCAGCTGGATGTCCTCCCGCCAGCGCCGGTAGTGGTCGCAGGCCGGCTCACCGCTGGAGCCGTCGTCGATGCGCCCCGGCTCCGCCGTGAAACGGTCCCAGATGGACTCACCCCGGCCGTCGGCCCGGGTGCTCCCCTCCACCTGGTAGGCCGAGGTGGCCGTTCCCCACAGGAACCCTTCTGGGAAAGCGAGCATGGTCACAATCTCCTTCCTGGGTTGAAGGTCGCCCTGCACCGGAGGGAGGGGCGGCCGGGCCGGAGCCCGGCCGCCCGCCGCGTCCGTCACCGCTCGTCGCGGAGCGCGCGGTCCACCTGTTCTGCCGCCCGGTTCAGGAAGGCCTGGACACCGCCCTGGCGCTCCAGGGTGCCATCGACGTACGCGGCCAGGACGTTGCGGAACTCGCCCACGATCGCGTTCTCGATGGTCCCCCAGGTGGCCAGGGGCGGGTAGGCCCGGGCGAAGCCGAGGGTGGTCTTGAAGGTCTGCCAGACACCCTGCTCATAGTAGGGGTCCTCGAAGGCAGAGAGGGTGGCGGGCAGCATCTTGGTCAGGTTCTTGGTGTAATCGACCAGGTTCTCGTCCCTCAGGAGGAACTGGATCCACTTCTTGGCGGCCTCCTGGTTGGGGCTCTGGCGGAGGATGGCCAGGTTGCTCCCGCCGGAGAAGGCGGCGCGCCCCGCCGGCCCCGCAGGAGGCGGCACGATGCCGTAGTTCAGGGACGGATTCTCGATCTCGATGTCGGCAATGTTCCACGGACCCATGAAGGCCATGGCCACGTTGCCGTTGATGAAGGCAGCGTCCGCCTGGTCCTGGTTATACTCAGCCGTTGCCCGGGAGGCGAGGCCTTGCCGGACCAGATCGACGTAGTACTCCATGGCGGCCACACCCTCCGGCCCGTTGAAGACGGCCCGCCGGGCGTCGATGTCCACCAGTTCGCCGCCGAAGGCCCAGAGGATGATGGCCCAGTTGTGGATGAGGTCGTAGGCGTTGGTGCCGGCGATGGCGATGGCCCGGCCCGCGCCGTGGGTGGCGATCAGCTTCTGGCCGACGGCGACCAGCTCCTCATAGGTCTGGGGGGGTTCCACGCCGGCGGCCGCGAACATGTCCTTGTTGTAGTAGAGGGCCCGGGTCTCAGCGAACCACGGGACGCCGTAGAAGTCCCCCTTGTAGGTGGTGGAAGCCAGGTTGGCGGCCATGAAGGCGTCCGCGCCGCCGAACTCGTTGATGTCCAGCTGGGACAGCCCGCCGGTGGCCGCCAGCTGGGGGTTCCACGTGGTGCCCACCTGGAAGACGTCGACGCCCTCACCGGTGATGATGGCGGTCGAGATCCGGCTCCAGGCCACGTCCCAGCCGATCACCTCGAAGTGGACCCGGATGCCCGTCTCCGCGTGGAACTCCTCCGCCTTCTTCTGCAGCCAGGGAACATGGATGGCGTCGGGCGCGTTGGGCATGACCCAGAAGGTGATCTCCTGGGCGGCCGCCGCCGCCGTCCCCGCCACGACCAAAGCCAGCAGCAGCAACAGGGCTCCCAGACCTCGCATGAGACGGTTGCTCAGCACACAGATGCCCTCCCTTGCTGGAATCTTCCGGGTGTTTGCACGGGCAGCCAGCCCTCGACGGCCTCCATCACCTCATCCCGCGGGAGACCCGCGTCAGCCTTTGGTCGCGCCCGCGACCAAACCGTCAATGATGGCCCGCTGCATGAGGGTGAAGAGGACAACGACCGGCAGACTGACCAGCACCGAGGCGGCCATCATCCCCGTCCAGTGGGCCTCCTGGGCGGTGATGTACTCCAGGAGCCCCACCGCCACCGTCCGGGTACCCCGTCCTGTCAGCACCGAGGCGAAGAGGATCTCATTCCAGCCCATGATGAAGGCGTAGATGCCCACCGCGGCCAGGCCGGGCCGGGCCAGGGGCAAGATGACGGAAAAGAGGGTCCGGAGGCGGCTGGCCCCGTCGATTTGCGCCTGCTCATCCAGCTCTTTGGGGATGGTGTCGAGGAAGCTCCAGAGCATCACGATGGAGAAGGGCAGGGCGAAGGAGGTGTAGGTCAGGATGAGGCCCGGGTACGTGTTCCGCAGCTGGATGCCGAAGCGGTGGTTGATCCAGGTGAAGAGGATGAAGTAGGGGATGAGGAAGAGGATGCCCGGCAGCATCTGGGTGGAGAGGACGGAGACCACGTACGCCTCCCGGCCCGGGAAGCGGAACCGGCTGAGCGCGTACCCGGCCAGGAAGGCCAGCAAGGTGGCCAGCACCATGGTTCCGCTGCTGATGATCAGGCTGTTCTTGAAGTAATCCAGCATGGGCACCGTCCGGTTGACGTTCAGGTAGTTCTCCCAGGTGAAGGACCGGGGAATCCACGAGGGCTCCCGTCCCGGCTGGGTCACATCGGCCCCCTGCAGCTCCAAGGAGGTCTTAAAGGAGCCGGAGACCATCCACCCGTAGGGGATCAGGACGCTCAAGAGGACCAGCGCCACCGCGCCGGAGAAGAGGACCCATCCCAAAGCCCGCCGGAGGCGCTGCCGCCTGCGCGGCTGGGTGTTGGACCGCGTCGCCATGCGTCTCACCTCACCCCTCGGCGAGGCTGCTGCCCCGCCGTACCGCCCGCAGGTAGATCGCGGTGAAGATCAACATGATGGCCATCAGCGCCAACGACATGGCCGCCCCCACCCCGAAGTCGAAGGTGGTGAAGCTCTCCCGGTGGATGAGGGTGGAGGGGACGTCGGCCGCCCACCCCGGATCCTTGCCCAGCATGACGTAGAACTGGTTGAAGGCGTTGTAGTTCCACAGGACGGACATCAGGATCAAGGTCCGGCTGATGGGGGCCAGGAGGGGCAGGACGATGTAGCGGAACTGCTGCCACCGGCCGGCCCCGTCGATCCGGGCCGCCTCATAGAGCTCCTTGGGAATGCTCTGGAGGCCCGCCCCCAGGATCAGGGCGGCGAAGGGCCACCCCTTCCAGAGGGCGGCGATCATCACCGCGTAGAGGGCCCGGCTGCCCACCAGCCAGATGATGGGCTCCTCCACCAGCCCCCACCCCAAGAGCCACTTGTTGACCAGCCCGATCCGGGCTTGGAAGATGAAACGCCAGACGCTGTAGGCGACCGAGTCGGGGGTGATGTAGGGGAGGAGGATCAGCCCCCGAACCAGGTTCCGGCCAGGGAAGGGTCGGTTGAGGAGGAGCGCGACGGCCATGCCGATGACGTACCCGAGGACGATGGTGACCACGCCGAAGAGGGTCACGTTCCAGAGGGACCGCCAGAAGCGGGCCCCCAACCGGCCGGCCGGGTCGAAGCCGTCGATGAAGTTCTGCAGGCCCACCCAGGGGGCGCTGGTCCACTGGGTGACCGTGTACAGGTTGACGTCCCGGAAGGCGACCATGATGCCCGAGAGCATGGGGATGTAGTGGACGAAGAGCATCCCCAGGACGGCGGGCAGGATGAGCAGGTAGGCGGGGCCGAAGCGCCGGAGGTGCGCCTTCCACCGGGTGGAGGCGGGAGTGCGAGCCCGGGATGGCGTCGCTGCCTCCAGAGGCCGGAGCCTTGTCATTGCAGTCCACCTCCAGGCCCGAGGGGCCGGCCCGGCTAGGCGGAGGCTCGCTCCACCAGCTGGGTCTCCAAGAGGACCCGCTCGGTCTCCAGATCCTCACCGGCAGCCAGGCGGATCACCATGCGAAAGGCGATGGCGCCCATCTCGGCCACCGGCTGGCGCACGGTGGTGAGGGGCGGGATGGCCGTCGCCGCCAGGGGCAGGTCGTCGTAGCCCATCACCGCCACATCGTCAGGGACGGACACGCCGTGCTCGTGCAGGGCGGCCAGGGCTCCCAGGGCCATGAGGTCGTTGGCGCAGAAGATCGCCCGGGGCAGGGGCCGGCCCGACCGGAGCCGCTCGGCCACCAGCCGGTACCCGGTCGGCTGGGTGAAGTCGCCCTCCCAGACCAGGTCGGGATCGAGCTCCAGGCCGGCCTCCTGCAGGGCGAGCCGGGCTCCCCGGACCCGGTCGATGGCCGATTGGATGGTGAGGGGACCGGTGATCAGCCCAATGGGATCGTACCCCTTGCTGAGGAGGTACTGGACCGCCCGGTGGGCCCCCCGCAGGTTGTCGACCCCCACATGGGGGTAGCGGCTGCCCGCATTCCGGTGGTCGACGACCACCATGGGGAGGCGCCCCTTCTGGCTGGCGAAGAGCTCCTCTTCCCGGTGTCGGGGGGTGATCACCACCAGCCCAGCCAGCCCGTCCGTTTGCTGGATCCGCTCCACCACGTTCTCCTGGGAGCGACCCTCGGTGGTGTAGAGCACCAGGTCGTACCCCCGGGCGAAGGCTTCCTGCTCCACCCCCATGAGCACCGCGCAGTAGAAAGGGGAGCTCACGTTGGGGACCAGGAGGGCCACCATCCGGGAGGTGGCCCGGGACCGGCGGGGCCGGGCGGGCTGGTACCCCAGGCGGGTGGCCGCCTCGACCACCCGCCGGCGCAGCTCCGGCCGCACCCGGGGATCCCCGTTCATCACCCGGGAGGCCGTGGCGGCGCTGACGCCGGCGAGTTCCGCTACCTGACGAAGGGTCGCCATGAAACATGCACCAATCCTTTCAGAAACAGATTTCTCCTGAGGTAGGCCATTTCCTGCAAGAACCGAGAAACATCTGGCGGAAGCCTCCCGGCCGCCCTCTCGGGCGCTGACGGGGGCTTGGGGAGCCCCTCTCTTGAATCGGTCCGAGGGCCTTTCCTACAATGAACCCTTAGGAGGAGGTGGCGTGGTGTGATCCATCTGGAGCACGTCTCCAAGTGGTACGCGGGGCGTGCCGCGGTGGAGGACTTGAGCTTCTCGGTGGAGGAGGGCGAGGTGGTCGGCTTTCTCGGGCCCAACGGGGCGGGGAAGACCACCACCATGCGCATCATCACTGGCTACATGCCGCCTTCCGAAGGCCGGGTGGAGGTGGCCGGCTTTGATCCGGTGGAAGACCCGGTGGCGGCCAAGAGCCGGATTGGGTACTTGCCCGAGTCACCTCCCCTTTATCCTGAGATGAGCGTGCTGACCTACCTCACCTTTGTCAGCGATCTGAAGCGGGTGCCCCGGTCCCAAAGGACCAAGCAGGTGGAACAGGCCATGGAGCGGACCGGCCTCACGGGGGTGCGGCACCGCCTCATCGGCCATCTCTCCAAGGGGTACCGGCAGCGGGTGGGGATCGCGCAGGCGCTCTTGGGCGAGCCGCCCGTCCTCATCTTGGATGAGCCCACGGTGGGCCTGGATCCCCGGCAGATCATCGAGATCCGCGAGCTGATTCGGGAGCTGGCCGGCTCCCACACGGTCTTGCTCAGCTCCCACATCCTGCCGGAGGTGCAGGCCCTCTGCCAGCGGGTGATCATCATCAACCGGGGACGGCTGGTGGCCGAGGACCGGACGGAGAACCTGAGCGCCAGCAAGGCGGGCGGCCGCCTGGAGCTGGTCGTCCAGGCTCCAGCTCCGGCGGTGGCCCAGAGGCTCGAGCAGGTGCCTGAGGTGGCCGGTGTCCGGATCCTGGAGCCGGAGACCGGCGGCCAGGTCCGCCTGCAGGTGGACGAGCGTCCCGGGATGGACGCCCGGCCGGCCATCTTCTTCGCCCTGGCCGAGGCCCAGTGGCCCATCCTGGAGCTGACCCGGCCCCGGTTCTCCCTGGAGGAGGTCTTCATGGAGCTGGTGACGCAGGAGCCGGCCGAGGCAGGGGAGGGTTCGGCATGAGTGGACTGGGCACCATCTACCGGAAAGAGCTCCGGATCCTTCTGGCTTCCCCCCTCTCCTACGTGGTGGCCGCCGTCTTCCTGGCCCTGGGGGGGTACTTTTTCTGGCTGTTCTTGGCCAACACGGCGCTGGCCTCCCTGAGCGGCTACTTCGGCAACAGTTCCATCGTCCTGGTCTTTATCGTGCCCGTGCTCACCATGCGCCTTTGGGCCGAGGAGGAGGCCCGGGGGACCGCGGAACTGCTCCTCACCAGCCCCGTCAGCCTGGGTCAGGTGGTGGTGGGCAAGTTCCTGGCGGTGGCGACCCTCTTTGCCGGCATCCTGCTCTTGACCGTGGGCTACCCCCTGGTCCTGATCCTCCGGAGCGACCCCCACCTGCCCACCATCCTCACCTCGTATCTGGGCTTCTTCCTTTTGGGGGCCGCCTTTCTGGCGGTGGGGCTCTTCACCAGCACCCTCACCCACCATCAGGTGATCGCGGCGGTGACCGGCTTCGGCCTGCTCCTGCTCTTTTGGTTCATCGACCTGGCGGCAGGCTCGGTGACCGGGACCCTCCGGCAGGTGCTCCTGGCCCTGTCGGCCTTCACCCACTTTGAGCCCTTCACCCGGGGGTTGATCAGCGCCGCGGACGTGACCTACTTCCTCAGCGTCATCGCCGGCTTTCTCTTCTTGGCTGAACGGAACCTGGAACGGAGGTTGTGGGGATGAACGACCGTGGACCGACGGCGGGACCACCCGCAGACTCCGGAAGCAGGCGCCTCGGCCGGAGGAGGCGGATCCGGCGGGGCAGCGAGTCGGCCGTGCTGACGGTGGCTGTGCTCGGCATCCTGGTGCTGCTCAACATCCTGGCCGGCCGGACGGGCTGGCAGGCGGACCTGAGCGCCGAAGGACGTTTTACCCTCTCGCCCCTGAGCCGCCAGGTGCTGGAGCGCCTGCCGGCTCCCGTGCAGGTGACGGCCTTTGTCCGGGACGGCCCGAGCGGGCTCCTGACCGACCTCCTCCAGCAGTATGACCGGGCGAGCAGCTCTTTCCAGCTCCGCCTGGTCGATCCGGTCAAGGAGCCGTCGCTGGCCCGCCAGTACGAGGTCACCCAGTATGACACGGTGATCTTGGAGATGGGCAGCCGGAGCCGGCGGATCGAGCCGAGCAACCTGTACGGCTTCGGCACCGCCCGGGAGGAGCTGGAGTTCCGGGGCGAGCAGGCCATCACCCGGGCCCTGGTGGAGCTGGGCCGGGAACAGCAGCTGAAGGTCTACTTCCTGACCGGCCACGGTGAGGCCACCCCCGCCGACCGCTTGGGCCGCTTGGCCACCTACCTGGAGGGCGAAGGGTATACGGTGGCCACCCTCAACCTCGCCCAGGAGGGCGGGATGCCCGAGGATGCCACGGTGCTGGTGGCGGTGGGGCCCCAGAGCGACCTGGGCCCGCAAGAGGAGGAGACCATCGCCGCCTATCTGGAGGCAGGCGGCCGGCTCATCCTCCTGCTCGATCCCTCCAACCGGCCCATCGACGGGTGGAACCAGCTGGCCGAGCGACTGGGGGTCCGCTTCCGGACCGACGTGGTGGTGGACCCGGCCCAGTCCTTCTTCCTGGACCCCCTCTCGCCCATGCCCACCCTCCGGTACCATGCCATCACCCGGGAGCTGCAGGAGCGGCAGATGCGGGTGATGCTGCCCGGGGCCCGTTCCCTGGAGCGGCTGGACGACCCGGCGCCCTACCGGGTGACCACCCTCCTCGAAAGCAGCTTCGACGCCTGGGGTGAGACCACGTTGCAGGGCACCACCCTGCGGAAGGATGAGGAGGACACGCCCGGCCCCCTGACCCTGGCGGTGGCCATCACCCGCCCGGCGGCCCAGGACGGGGCCGGCGCCGACGGGGCGGCCCAGGACGAGGGTGAGGCGGCTGACACGGGGGAGGCGGGTGAGGCCGTCCCCGAGCCCGTCGCGGTCGTGGTGGGCAACGCTTCCTTTGTGGAGGGCCAGATGCTGGGGATCCAGGGCAATCAGGACTTCTTCCTCAACGCCCTCAACTGGTTGGTGGGGGAGGAGCACCTGATCAGCATCCGGCCGAAGGTGATCAGCCCGCCCACCGTCCAGTTGACCCCTTCCTTCATGAGGCACCTCTTCTACGGCTTCGTCGTGGGGCTCCCCTTGGTGGTGCTGCTCGCGGGCGGCCTGGTCTGGTGGAGGAGGCGGGCGCTGTGAACCGGCGAACCTGGGGGATTCTGGGCACGGTGCTGGTCTTCGCGGGGCTCTTGGCCTACACCCTCTGGAGCGGCCGGCCCCAGCAACCCTCCGATGCCCTGACTCTGGACGCCTTCTGGCAGGAGGACCGGAACGCGGTGAGGCGGGTGGAGGTCCTCCGGTCCGATGGGGAGCGGCTGGTCTTCGACCGGATGACGGTGGAGCCGGAGCCGGTGGCGTATCGGCTGCCCGCCCGCTTCCAGGGGGTGGCGCGGGCGCCCTTTGACCAGTTCCTGCCGCCCGGACCCGAGACCGCGTGGTGGCTGGTGGAGCCCGAGCCGGTTCCCGCCGATCCAGGGACCCTGGCCAGCCTCCTCTTCTCCTTAGCCGAACCCCGGCCCCTGGCCCAGGTCACGGAGAGCGCCGCGGAACGGGCGGCCTACGGGCTGGAGCCGCCTCAGGCGACGGTCCGGCTCCATGTGGCCCAAGAGGGGGAGGCGGAACCCATCATCCGGGAGCTCCTGGTGGGCGAGGCCACCCCGCTGCGGAGCTCCACTGGGGGCATTCAGAGTTACTACGTGGCCACCCCCGAGCGAGAGGGGGTCTACACCCTCTCGGCCTATCCCCTGGAGACCCTCTTGGGGGAGCACCAGGGGTTCCGGTTGATGCAGTTCGCCCGTTTCGGCCCCGAGCGGGCGGAAGGGATCCGGCTCCTCTGGGAGGGGAAGGCCCCCGTTGAGCTCAGCCGGTCCGGGGACGCCTGGCGGCTGCACCAGCCGGTCCAGGCCCCTGCCGACCGGTCCGCGGTCCAAGACCTCCTCTTTGACTTGGAGCTGATGCGCGCCGAGGAGATCCTGGCCGAGGAGGCGACCGACGAGGTCTTGGCCCACTACGGGTTGGAGAACCCCCGGGGGGAGGCGCTCATCCTTTTGAGCCCGGCAAGCTCCTCGGCGGAGGACGAGCCCTCCGAGACCTCCCCGCCGACGGGGGCGGAGGCGGGCCTGCCCCACGCTCAGGTCCTCTGGGTGGGTAACTTCCTTCCTGATGGGTCTGGCGTCACCGTCCGCCTGGCGGGGGAGCGGACCGTCTACCGGATCCGGGGAGACCGGATCCAAACCTTCTTCGATGTGACGGCCCAGCCCCTCCGCCTGGCCCAGCGGAGCCTGCTGCCCCCCACCTGGCCCAGCGACCTGAGCCAGGCCCTGGCGGCGGTGCGGTGGACCGGCGACGGGGAGACCCGGAGCCTCGTCCGGGATGAGGCGGGCTGGGCCGACGAGGCCGAGGTCCGGGCCCTCTTCCAGCAGATCCGGAGTTTCCGGGCTCAGGAGGTCCTGGCCGCCGGCGCCGACGCGGAACGCCAGGCCGGGTACCGGCCGGGCGAGGCCCTGCCGGCCGGAGCGGAGCAACTGGTGCTGGAGCCGGCCGCTGGGATTGAGCCGTCCACCCCCGTCACCATCACCCGCCTGCCCGACGGTGAGGATGGGGCGATCCGCCTCCTGTGGGCCGCGGGCGACGATCGGTTGCTCTTCCGGGCGGACCTGGCCGACTGGGAGGCCCTGAGAGAGGCGTGGTGAGCCCCGGGCCCCCAGCCCGGGAAGATCTCCGGCGGGCAGCGGTCCCCGGGGCTGCCGCTCAGGCTGCGGCGTGCTAGAATGACCGTAAGCCGCAGGCCGGGCGGCAGCCCCGGCCGGGGACCAGGAGGGAAAGGGGGCACCGCGGGCGGTGTACCCAGAAGAGTACGAAAGGTTCGTCCGGCGCTTCAACCAAGGCGAGTACCATCAGGCGTACGAGGCGCTGCTGGAACTCTGGCAGCGCCAGACCACCCAACGGTTCTACAAAGGCCTCATCCAGGTGGCGGGCGCGTATCGCCACTGGGAAGACGGGAACCTCTTTGGCGCGGCCAGCCTCTTTCACTCGGCGGCCCGGATGCTGCGGGAGTTTGCCCCCCGCTACCAAGGGATGGCGATCGACGCCCTGCTGCCTCAGCTGGAGGCGTGCCTCCACCAGGTCCTGTTCAAGGAGGCGAACCGGTCGGCCCAGGTGGAACTGCCGGTGATCCGGCTGGTGGTGGAGGGGCTGACTGAGGGCGAGGGCCAGGCGATCCGGTGAGGGTCAACCGTTCCGCAGGCCGAGGAGAAAGCCGACACTGAAGCCGGCGCCCACCGGGAGGTAGGCCGCGAGGCGCTCCGACCACTGGCGCAGCATCCCGCCCAGCCCCCCCATCTGCTCCACCGAGCCCCGATAGGTCTCCTCGAGAACACCCCAGTTGATGACGAGAAAACCCAACTCCTCCAGGGCGATGCCCATGACCAGGAGGAGGGCCACGAGGATCAGCCCCACTTTCAGGGCCTTCTTGGTGGTGTAACCCACGGCATACCCGAGGAGGAGGCCGAGGCTGGCCTGACCCCCCAAGAGCGTCCAATCGACCTGGCCGCCCCAGGCGTGCTCCAACGCTGTCACCGCCTTCCTACCCCGTCGCCTGTCGGGAAGGCTCCTGCACACGGCCAGGAGAGCCGAGGATGGCTCACCGCCATGATAAACGAGCGTCCTTAGCGTTGGCAACGGAAGGCACGGGAATACCGGGTGGGACTGGCTGGAAAAGGCGGATCCGGGCCGGGAGGGGGCGGCCGCTCCGTTGACAGTTTCGCATGCCTTGTGGTACAGTGAGAAAGCCGACCGGTCTGGGTCGGGAGCGTGGAAGGGTACTCAAGTGGCCGAAGAGGGCGGTTTGCTAAACCGCTAGTAGGGTCGAAAGGCCCTAGCGAGGGTTCGAATCCCTCCCCTTCCGCCAAGATCGGCAACGGCGCCCGCCTGTCGAGGGCGGGCGTTTCCGCGTTCCAGCCCCTAGGGCAGCCAGCAAAAGGGGGAAGACCCATGGGTCAACCCTGTCTCCGGGGCCGGCTCGTGACCCTGCGCCCGCTCCGGGAGGCGGACATGGCCCGCCGGGTGGTCTGGACCAATGATCCGGAGATCCACCGGCGGACCATCGGCATCGAGGTGGATGCCCGGACTGAGGAGGACCTGCGCCGGTGGTTCGCCACCCTGGCCCAGGATCCCAGGAGTGAGCAGTGGGCCATCGACCTCCCTGAGGCGGGGTACGTGGGCGATCTGGACCTCCACGGGATCAACCCTGTGGCCCGAGAGGCGTGGGTGATCCCCTTCCTGGGCGATCCCCAGGCCCGCCGCCCCGAGGTGCTGGCCGACGCGCTCCGGACCCTGGCCCGGTATGCCCGGGAGGAGAAGGGGCTGGAGCGGCTGATGGTGGAGGTCCTGGACCAAGACCAGGAGACGGTCCAGGTCCTGCGGGACTTGGGCTTCGACCAAACGGATGCCATCGATAACTTGAACGGAACCCTCTCCTTGATCTTTCAGGCGGAGACGAGCCAGCTGGTCGGCTGAACCCGCTTGTTCTGAGACGCCGTTCACAATCTTTTGGTTTGCCCACAGACGAGGTGAGCTGCATGCCCCACCCCCTTCAGCCCCCGACCCGGGGGAGGTGGAGGGAGTTCTTCGACCTGCGACGGGCCGGTTTCCGGGTCAACCTCTTCTTCGCGCTGGTGGTCCTGGCTGGCTTGCTGGCCGGTTTGGGGTCCCTGGCCTACTACACCGCGACCCAGGCCGCCGTCCGCTGGGGCCAGGCCCTGGTGGCCGGAACCGGGCCTCGGGTGGTGTTCCTCGCGATCGCGGGCGGTCTGGTGGTGGGGCTCTTGGGGCTCCTGGGCCCTCGGGACCGGCTGGACGGGGTGGCCCGGGTGATCTACGGTGCGGCCTTGGGTCGGCCCTTGGTGGGGTTGCGGGACGCGCTGGGGATCTTCATCCGGTCGACGGTCACCATTGGCACCGGCGGCTCCGCGGGACGGGAGGGCCCGGTGGTCATCATCGGCGCCGGGTTGGCCGGCACCTTGGGCCGGCTCATGAAACTGTCGGGCCGGGAGATGCGGACCCTCCTCGCGGCCGGGGTGGCCGCCGGTGTGGCCGTTGCCTTCAACGCCCCCGTGGCGGGCTCCCTCTTCGCGCTGGAGATCATCCTGGGCGACTTCGCCGCGGGGACCTTCAGCCTGGTGGTTTTGGCGGCGGTGGCGGCCACCGTTCTGGCCCACGGGGTCCTGGGCGGGGAGCCCGTGCTGCAGGTGCCCGCCTACACCTTCCACCACTGGGCCGAGCTCTTCCTCTACGCGGGCCTGGGCCTGGCCGCCGGCCTCATGGGACGGCTCTACATCGCCGCCATCCGGGGGAGCGGCCGGCTTTTCCAGCGCCTGCCCGGTCCGTCCTGGCTCCGTCCGGCGGTGGGCGGGCTCCTTTTCGGTACCGTGGGCGCCTTCCTTCCCATCACCCTGGGCGCGGAGTACACCCCCATCGCCGTCGCCGCCCAAGGGGGGCTCGCCTGGCAGGTCCTTCTGGCCTTGGCGCTGGTCAAGGTGGCGACCACGGCCATCACCCTGGGCTCGGGCGGGGCCGGCGGCGCCTTCGCTCCTGGCTTCGTGATCGGGGCCTTTCTCGGGGGCGGCTACGGCACCCTCATGGGCCAGCTCTTCCCGGCCATCACCGGGGAGGTGGGCGGGTACGCCCTGGTCGGGCTGGGGGCCATGTTGGCCAGCTTCACCCTGGCGCCCCTCACTGCCACCCTCCTCCTCTTTGAGCTCACCCGGGACTACGCCGTCATCCTCCCCACCATGCTGGCGTGCGCCGCGGCCTACCGGGTCTCCCGGGCCTTCAGCCCGTACAACCTGGACACCCTGAGCCTTTATGAGGCGGGCATCGAGTGGCGGTCTGGCCGCCAGATCGATGTGCTCCAGCGGGTGACCGCCGCCCAGGTGATGACCCGGGAGGTGCGGACGGTCCGGGTCGACCAGACGGTGGCCGATGTGGTGGCCCTCATGCGGGAGTACCGCTACCACGGGATCCCCGTGGTGGACCACCAGGATCGGCTGGTGGGCATGGTCACCCTGGACGATGTGCGGGAAACACCCCTGGAGGGCCGCCTGCAACGCCCCGTCGCGGAGGTGATGAGCTCCCGGCCCATCGTCAGCTTCCCGGACGAGACCCTGGACCAGGTGCTCGCCACCCTGACAGGCCAGGATGTGGGCCGGGTGGTGGTGGTCGAGCGGGAGGATCGGGGCCGGATCCTGGGGATCATCACCAAGGGCGACGTGCTGCGGGCGTACAACGAGGAGGCGGTGCGGGCCTCGCCAGGGGCTTTGCCCCTCCCGGCGGATTGACGGGAACCCTTCCGGCTGGTATACTAAGCGATGCGCCAGGGGTTACCCTGGCGGCCAAGCAGGCGCCCGTAGCTCAGCTGGATAGAGCGTCTGACTACGGATCAGAAGGTCAGGGGTTCGAATCCTCTCGGGCGCACCAGCGGGAAGGCCAGGACGGCCTTCCCGCTTTGTGTTTGCGGCCCTTGTTCCCGCCCTGCGCCGCCCCAACCGTCGGGCGACCGGGCGCGACCAGGCCCGCGGGAGCCTCCCGCGGGCCTGGTCGCCCATGCTGCCCTTGAGGCCTCGGGGCCCCCTAGACCGACGCGCCCACCGGCCGGTGGGGCTGCTGGCGCACCCGCCAGAGCTGGAGACCGATGCCGCCAGCCAGCAGGATGAGGCCGACCAGGTCCGTGACGAGCCCCGGATCGATCATGAGCACGCCGCCCAGGGCGAAAAGGATCCGCTCGGGCACCGTCAGGTTGGTACGGAAGAAGCCGCCCATGGCCACCGCCACCCCAAACATGCCCAGGATGGACGTGATCGCCATCTGGAGGATCTGCTGCCAGGTGACGTCGATGAGAAGCATCGACGGGTTGTAGGCGAAGATGTAGGGGATCAGGAAGGCGGCCACCGCGATCCGGGTGGCGGTCACCCCTGTCTTCATGGGTTGGGCCCCGGCGATCCCGGCGCCGGCGTAGGCGGCCAGGGCCACCGGCGGGGTGATGTCGGCCAGGATCCCAAAGTAGAAGACGAACATGTGCGCCACCAGCACGGGCAAGCCCAGCTGGAGCAGGGCCGGGGCCGCGATGGTGGAGGTGATGACGTAGTTGGCCGTGGTGGGCGAGCCCATGCCCAGGATGAGCGAGGCGATCATGGTGAAGAAGAGGGTGAGGAAGAGCTGCCCCTGGGCGAGGCTCACCAGCCCGCTGGCCAGTTTCAGGCCGAGGCCCGTCAGGGTGATCACCCCGATGATGATGCCGGCGGCGGCCGTGGCCATCACCACGCCCAGGGCGGCCCGGGCGCCCTGCTCCAGCGCTGCGATGATGTCCCGCAGGCTCATCCGGGTCGAGGGGTGGATCATGGCTGCCACCACCGCCAGGACGATGCCGTAGAAAGCGGCCTTCATGGGGGTGTTCCCCTGGACCAGGAGGACGATGATGGCCACCAGGGGGAGGAAGAGGTGGCCCCGCTCCCGGATGACCGACCAGACGCTGGGCAGCTGGTCCCGGGGGATCCCCTTCAGACCCAGGCGCTTCGCCTCATAGTGGACCGCGATGAAGATGCCCGTGAAGTAAAGGATGGCGGGCAAGAGGGCCGCGGTGGCGATGCGGATGTAGGGGATGCCGGTGAACTCGGCCATGAGGAAGGCGGCCGCGCCCATAATGGGCGGCATCAGCTGGCCGCCGGTGGAGGCGGCCGCTTCCACCGCGGCCGCGAACTCAGGCCGGTAGCCGAGGCGCTTCATCATGGGGATGGTGAAGCTGCCCGAGCCGACGGTGTTGGCCACCGAGCTGCCGGAGACGGTCCCTTCCAGAGCGCTGGTGATGACGGCCACCTTGGCCGGGCCTCCTGAGGCGAAGCCGGCCACCGCATTGGCCAGATCGATGAAGAAGCGGCCGATGCCCGTCTTCTCCAGGAACGCCCCGAAGAGGATGAAAAGGAAGATGAAGGTGGCCGAGACCCCCAACGGGAGGCCGAAGATCCCCTCGGTGGTGAAGTACATGTGGTTGGCGATCTGGCTGAAGCTGTACCCCCGGTGGGCGAGGAAGCCGGGCAGCTGGCGGCCCACCAAAGCGTAGACCAGGAAGGCCCCGGCGATGATGACGATGGGCAGGCCCACCACCCGCCGGGCTGCCTCCAGCACCAGGAGGACGGCCAGGGTGGCCACCACCAGGTCGGCGGTGGTCGGCATCCCCGCCCGCATGACGATCTCGTGGTAGAAGACCACCAGGTAGAGGGAGACAGCCGCCGAGGCCACGGCCAGGAGGACGTCCCACCAGGGCAGACTGGTCCGGGAGCCGCCCTTCCGGGCCGGGTAGAGCAGGAAGACCAGGCTCATGCCGAAGGCCAGGTGGATGGCCCGCTGGATGCGGGCGTCCAGGACGCCAAAGGCGGCGGTATACAGCTGGAAGAGGGAGAACCCGATCAGGACCAGCGCGATCAGGCGGCCGACAGGCCCAGCCAGGCGCCGGAAGGCCGACTCGCGGTCGTACTTGGCGAGCACCTCATCCAGGTCAAAGCCTTCCTCGCCAGGTGAGGCCGCCAGCCCTGGGTCCGACGGAAGGTGGGCCGGGGTTGGCCCGGGATCCAGCCGCTTCTGAGACTCGGAATGTTGACGGTTCACGAACGGCCCTCCTCTTCGTCGTCTTTCCTCACAAGGCCAGCCGCGAGCACCCGCACCCGCAGCCTCCCGTCCGGGCCGGCCCACTGGGTGAGGTCGTACGCCTCCCCGCCCACCAGGAGGGCGTGTTCGGTCAGGGGGAGGATCCGGAGGTTCAGCTCCCCCACGGGGACGGCCAGGCCCTCGATGCGGAACCGGTCGGGCAAACGGACGAAACGGGCGCCGGGCGGCGCCTCGGTGGGGAGGCCTGCCCCGTAGGAACGGTACTCGGTCGCCACCAAGAGGAGCCCATCGCCGTCACCGGCCGGCTCAAACCACTCAATCACCGGCGTCTGCTCGACCGAGTGGCGGAAGAGAATCCCAAACCGGGGGCACGTGGCGGGCAGGGGGATGACCAGGGTTGACCCGTCCCGGTCGGCCTCCAACCCGGGGGCGGGGATCGGGACCGCCCCGTCCACCACCACGACCCAACCCGCCCCATCGGCCGAGGCCGCCACGAGGACGGGGCCCGCCTGCAGCGTCACCACCAGGCTGAAGAGGCCGGCCAGCCACACCCTGACCGGGAGACGGGCAAGGTGGGCGAGCCGCTCCCGCAGGCTTCCCACCTTGCCCAACGGGCTGGGTGCCGGCGGCCCCCAGCGGCCGCCGGCGCCGAACAGGCTCATCCGTCGTTACAGGCCAGCCTCAGCGTAATACCGAGCCGCACCGGGGTGGACGGGGATGGACATGCCGTCCAAGGCCGTCTCCAGGCTCACGTCGCCTCCCCGGGCGTGGGCCTGGGCCAGACGCGGCAGGTTCTCGAACATGGCCTTGGTCAGGTTGTAGACCAGGTCCTCAGGCAGGTCGGCCCGGACTGCCAGCATCGCCTTGACGGCCACCGTTTGAACGTCCTGGTCCACGCCCCGGTAGGTGCCGCCCGGCACCACCACCTGGGTGTAGAAGGGGTACTCCTCCTGAAGCCGAGCCACCAGCTCGTCGCTCACGGGAACCAAGGTGATGGCCCGTTGGGCCGCAATGTCCTGGATGGCCGCGGTAGGCAGCCCAGCGGTGACGAAGGCGGCGTCGATGTGCCCATCCCGCAGGTTGCTGGAGGCCTCCGCGAAGGAGAGGTACCGGACGCTGATGTCATTGTAGGTGATCCCGGCCGCGCCCAGGATCTGGCGGGCGTTGGCCTCAGTGCCCGAGCCGGCGTCACCCACCGCCACCCGCTTCCCGCGCAGATCCTCGATGGACCGGATCCCCGCGTCGGCCCGCGCGATGATCTGGATCACCTCGGGATAGAGGGTGGCAATGCCCTGGACCGCCGTGACCGGCCGCTGGAACATCTCCTGGGCGTTCGCGGCGTAATAGGCGATGTCGTTCTGGATCAGGGCCAACTCGACCTGGCCCTGGGCCAGCATGTTGATGTTGGCCACCGAGGCCCCGGTGGCTTGCACGCTCGCGTTGACGCCTGGGACGTGCTGGTTGTAGATCTCGCCCAGGGCGCCTCCCAGCGGGTAGTAGGTCCCTGCCGTGCCACCCGTGGCGATGCTGATGAAGTGCTGCTGCGCGGCCACAGTCGGTACGCCAGCCATGAAGGCCGCCAAGAACACCACCAATGCTGCTGCGTGCCAACGGTACTGGGTCACGTTGCCCCTCCTCGTCAAGATGATGGAGAACCGGCGGACTTCATCGCGAAGGTGCGACTTGGCGAATAAGATTCGTCGCGAACCGGAACGGTTCCTTTTTATAGGAAGATTTATCTGACACCTGCTCGACGTATGACGCCCTCCGGGGTATGAGGTACCAAATTCCACGTCTCGCCGGGAGCTCCTCTTCCATCCTGGCCTGGACGGTGGCCCGGGCCTGTGGTATGCTGGGGACGATGATTCGACATGTAGCTAAATATCTATCTTGGTAAGGGGGGCACCCATGTCCCTCACCCAGGTGTTCAAAGCCTTGTCCGATCCCATCCGCCGCCAGATCTTGCGCATGCTGGCCCAGGGGGATCTCTCGGCCGGCGAGATTGCCGCCGGTTTCTCCATCAGCAAGCCGAGCGTGAGCCATCACCTGGCTGTCCTGAAACAGGCGGGGCTGGTGGAGGACCGGCGCGAAGGCCAGCACATTATCTACTCCCTGGACACCACCGTCTTCGCCGAGGTGATG
Source organism: Limnochorda sp. (assembly GCF_047459355.1). Lineage (NCBI taxonomy): Bacteria > Bacillati > Bacillota > Limnochordia > Limnochordales > Limnochordaceae > Limnochorda > Limnochorda sp. Next base: position 161,958 of record NZ_VSCV01000002.1, read on the forward strand.
GCCTGGGTCATGGACCTGGTCGGGGCAGGCGAGGCCCCCGCCACCTCGAAGGAGGACGGAGCGGGCCGATCTGACCATGGGGAGGGATCCAACCATGTCCGCGAGTGAGCCGTCGACGTACCGGGTGGACTGGCAGGAAGCCCGGCGGGATTGGCCTGCCTGGCTCGCCCTTCTGGCCAGTTTCGTGGCAAGCCTGATGCTCTACCCCCACCTGCCGGAGCAGGTGCCCATCCACTGGAACCTCCACGGGGAGGCCGATGGGTTTGCCGGCAAGTTCTGGGGGGCCATCGGCCTTCCCCTGCTGAATGTGGGGATCTACCTCATGTTGCTCTTCCTCCCGCTGGTGGATCCCAAGCGGGCCAACTACCCCCGCTTCATCCGGTTCTACCGGGGGTTCCGGGTCTTCATGGCCTTCTTCTTCGCCGGTCTCCACGGCGTCACCCTGTACGCGGCCCTGGGGCGGCCCATCGATGTGGGGCTGGTGGTCACCCTAGGTGTCAGCCTTCTCTTCGTGTACCTGGGCAACTCCCTGGGGCGGATCCGCCACAACTACTTCGTCGGGATCCGCACCCCCTGGACCCTGGCCAATGAAGAGGTCTGGCGCCGGACCCACCGGCTGGGCGGGCGGCTCTTTGTGCTGGCCGGCCTCCTCCCCTGGCTGGCCTGGCCCTTCTCCCGGGCTGCGGCCCTCTACGCGCTCATCGGCGGGAGCCTCGTGGTGGTGCTGGTCACCACCGTCTACTCGGCGGTGCTTTTCCAACGGATCAACGCCCGGTAACGCCGGGCCAGGAGGGAGCGGAATGGGGATGGACCTGCGGTTCGGGCGGATCCTTCTGGGGTGGGCTATGGTGATTCTGGTCGGACCGGGCCTAACCGGGGCCGCGGAGGCGTTGGGTGACCCGTTGGCCTGGGCGGTCCAGATCACCGACCAGCTGCGGGCCGGCCGGTTCCAGGAGGTGGAAGCCCGCTTCGACCCGGCCCTGGCCGCGGCCTTGCCCCCGGGCCAGCTGGCCGTGGTGTGGGCCTCCCTGGAGGCCCAGCTGGGACCCCTACAGGCGGTGGGTGAGGCCTTTGTGGCCGGGGAGGAGCCAGTAGTCCAAGTGCGCCAGCCGGCCACCTTCGCCGGCGGCGAGGTGGATCTCCTTTACGCGTTCGACGACCGGGGCCGGCTTGCCGGGTTCTGGGTTGTGCCCCGCCAAGACCCGCCCGGCGAGGCTCAGGCGGACGCTTCGCCTCCACCCTACGCCGACCCGTCCCGGTTCGTCGAGGTGGAGGTGACCGTCGGCCAGCCGCCCTACGAGCTGCCCGGGACCCTCACCCTCCCCAGGGGTGAAGGGCCCTTCCCCGGGGTGGTGCTGGTCCACGGGTCCGGGCCCCAGGATCGGGACGAGCGGATCGGCCCCAACCGTCCTTTCCGGGATCTGGCGTGGGGCCTGGCCACCCGGGGCATCGCGGTGCTCCGCTACGATAAGCGAACCTTCGTCCACGGGCCCCGCCTGGACCCCACCCAGGTCACCTTGGAAGACGAGGTGGTGGCCGACGCGCTGGCCGCGGTGGAGCTCCTGGCGGGCCGGCCGGAGATCGGCCCCATCTACCTGGCCGGCCACAGCCTGGGCGGTACCTTGGCTCCGGTCATCGCCCGGCGAGCCCCTGAGCTGGCGGGGGTGATCCTCCTGGCCCCCATGGCCCGGCCCGTCTCCCAGGTCCTGCCCGAGCAGCTCGCCTACCTGGCCCAGGTGGACGGGCAGGTGACGCCTGAGGAAGAGGCGCAGGTGGAGGCCTTCCGTACCGCCTTAGCCCAGGCGGTGAGCGGGGCGGTAGCGCCGGAGGCCATGATCTTGGGGGCGCCGGCCGCGTACTGGCAAGAGCTGGACGCCTTGGACCCGGTCGCCGTCGCCCGCGAGCTGGAGCTCCCCATGCTGGTCCTCCAGGGTGGGCGGGATTACCAGGTGACCGAGGCGGACTTCCGGCGGTTCCAGGCCGGGTTGGCCAGTCGCGCCGGGGTCCAGTTCCACCTCTTTCCCGAGTTGAACCACCTGTTCATGGTGGGCACGGGGCCCTCCCACCCCGGGGAGTACGAGGATCCGGGGCATGTGGCGCCGGAGGTGGTGGAGACCATCGCCCGCTGGATCACCCACCTCTCCCGCCGGTGAGGGTGGGTTCTCCTGAGCGAGGCAGGAAAGGGCGGAACCGGTCGCGAAAGGCTCTCCCGGGGCGTGGCGTGCGCCCTGGGAGAGCCTGTTTGCACGACGAACCCCATAACGGGAGAACGGACGAGGTGAGGGGTGTGAGGGAGCGGACCCGCCGGGGCACCCGGACCAGCGCCTTCGGCGTCTCGCGGCGGGAAGGGCACGATTCCAGCCCATTTTACGCCCGCCAGCTCTACCAATCGAGCCCAGACGGCATCCCCCTCCCTAAGGGAATCGGGCCCGGGCGGCCGGCGTCCCCGCCGGCCAGCGGCCAGGGCGAGGCTCCTTCCCCGGGGGAGACGCCTTTGCCTCCCGAGGCCACCAACCGCATCTTCTGCCAGGATGCTCGCCAGATGACCCAGCTTCCCGACCGTTCGGTCCACCTGATGGTCACCTCCCCGCCCTACAACGTGGGGAAGGAGTATGATGAGGATCTCTCCCTGAGCGAGTACCTGGAGCTCTTGGAGGCGGTCTTCCGGGAGGCCTACCGGGTCTTGGTGCCGGGCGGGCGGGCGGCGGTCAATGTGGCCAATCTGGGACGGAAGCCCTACGTGCCCCTTCACCTGTACGTCACCCAGGTGATGCTCCGGATCGGCTTCCTCATGCGGGGCGAGATCATCTGGAGCAAGGCCGCCGCGCCGGGGGGCTCTTGTGCGTGGGGCAGCTGGCTCTCGCCCTCCAACCCCACCTTGCGGGATGTCCACGAGTACATCCTGGTCTTCAGCAAGGAGCGTTTCGACCGGCCCCGGCAAGGCCGGGAGCCCACCCTGGAGCGGGATGAGTTTCTCGAGCTGACCCAGAGCATTTGGAGCTTCAATCCCGAGTCGGCCCGTCGGGTGGGTCACCCGGCTCCCTTCCCCGTGGAGCTCCCCCGGCGCCTCATCCGCCTGTACACCTACAAGGGCGAGGTGGTGCTGGATCCCTTCGCCGGCGTGGGCACCACGGCGGTGGCCGCCCTGGAGACAGGCCGGCGCTTCGTCGGCTACGAGATCGAGCCCGAGTACGTGGCCCGGGCCGAGGCCCGGATCGAGGCGACCCGGGCCCGGCTAGCGGCGGAAAAGTCGGGTCAGGACGACGGCCGCTGAGCGGCAGCAGGCGCTCCTCGTTCGGTGGGGAAGCCGTAGTTGACCCACTGGACCAGGCCGCCCTCCAGGTTGTACACCTGGGTGAAGCCCCGGGCCCGCAAGAACCGGGTCGCGAGCGCGCTCCGGTGCCCGGTGCGGCAGATGACGACCGTCTCCCGCTGGGGATCCAGGGCGGCGAGCTTGGCGGGCAGCTGGTCCAGGGGGATGAGGGTGGCCCCGGGGATCCGGATCAGGCGGTGCTCATCGGGCCCCCGGACGTCCAGCCACAGGACCTGGGGATCGGCGAGCTTGGCCTGGGCGGCCTCGGGCTCCAGGCTCCAACCCGCCCGGCGGACGGCCACCACCTCCGGGGGCTCATCGGGCAGGACCACCGCGGGCGCCCCTTCGGGGGCGGGCCGGGGCTGGGGCCGAGGCGCCTCCCCGTGACCGTTCGGGGCCGCCTGCCCGTTCGGGGCGGCCAGGGGTTCCACCGTCGCCTTCGGCTGGGGGACGCCGCAGAAGGCTTCGTAGTCGATGAGCTGGGTGATGGTGGGCCGGTCGCCGCAGACCGGGCAGTCAGGGTTCCGACGGAACCGGAGCTGGCGGTAGCGGCCTTCCAGCGCGTCGAAGACGACCATCCGGCCCGCCAGGCTCTCGCCGATCCCCAAGATCACCTTGATGGCCTCCAGGGCTTGGAGGGTGCCCATGTGTCCGGCCAGGGCGCCGATGATCCCCGCCTCCGCGCAACTAGGCACCGAACCCGGCGGCGGCGGGCTGGGGAAGAGGCAGCGGTAGCACCCCTGCCCCGGCAGGTAGACGGTGCACTGGCCTTCAAACTTGAGGATGCTCGCGTCGACGAGGGGCTTGCCCAAGAGGACGCAGGCGTCATTGACCAGGTACCGGGTGGGGAAGTTGTCGCACCCGTTGACCACCACGTCGTAGTTGCGAAGGATCTGGAGCGCGTTCTCCGAGGTGAGGACCTCCCGGTGCTCGATCACCCGCACGTCGGGGTTGAGCCGCTCCAGGTGCTCCCGGGCTGACTCGGTCTTGGGGCGGCCCACGTCCTCGTCGAAGTGCAGGGGCTGGCGGTGCAGGTTGCTCCGGTCCACCCGGTCCCCGTCGACCAGACCCAGGGTGCCCACTCCGGCCGCGGCCAGGTAGATAGCTGCCGGCGACCCCAGGCCGCCGGCACCCACCAGGAGCACCCGGGCATCCAGGAGCTTCCGCTGGCCCTCGACCCCCACCTCATCCAGGCGGATCTGGCGGTCGTAGCGGACCAGCTGGGCCGCTGAGAGCAAGGGGGCCGCCCCGCCGGCCATGGCCGGCACCAGGGCCACCTCTCGGACGCCCACCAGCGGGGTCTCCAGGCCCTGGAGGCTCCGCACCTCCTCCTCGTCGAGGAAGACGTTCAGGTGCTCGGGCAGGGTCCCCTCCTCGGTGAGCACGTGGCTGGCCAGGGCGGGGAACTGGTCGACCAGCCGGGCGAGCAGCTCGCCGACGGTGGCTGCCTCCAGCTGCACTCGGGCCGTGCCCCCCGTATGGACCCGGAAGGGTGTGGGGATGTACACCTCGACCATGACGACGCCCTCCCTTTCACTCCCCCCGCCCGGAAACCAGGGGCGGCTGGCGGATGATCTCGATGGGCTCTTCCTTGACGGTGCCGTTGCGGATGCGGAAGGCTCGGATCACCGGCCGGCGGGGATTCTGAAGGGAGCAGATGACGTAGAAGGCGTCGGGGTAGTAGGCCAGCCGGATGTCGGTGGACGACGGATAGGCGGGCGTGGCCGGGTGGGAGTGGAAGATGCCGACCAGGTCCGCCCCCTCCCGGTCGAGGGTGCGCATCACTTGGAGGATCTCCTTCTCCGGGATGGCGTAGCCCACCCGGCTCTGCTGCGCGTTGGTGGTGGGGAAGAAGCGGTCGGCCAGGTCCCCGTGCCCACCCAGGATGCCGCACGCTTCCAAGGGGCTCCCGGCGTAGGCATGCTGGACCATCTGCCGGTGGACCTCCTCCGTCACCTTCATGCCTTTAGGCCTCCAGTACGCTCAAGTAACGCTCGCCCGTGTCCGGCAGCACGGCCAGCACCGTCTGGCCCGGCTGGAGTTCCCGGGCCACCTCCACGGCTGCCGTCACCGCGGCGCCGGAGGAGATCCCGGCCAGGATCCCCTCCTCCCGGGCGAGGCGGAGGGTCATCTCAAAGGCGTCTTCGTCGCTGATCGGGATGATTCGGTCGATGATCTCCCGGTTGAGCACCCCAGGGACGAACCCTGCCCCCAGGCCCTGGATCCGGTGGAGGCCCCGGGGACCACCCGAAAGGACCGCGGACTGGGCTGGCTCCACGGCGACCACCCGGACGCCGGGAATCTTCTCCTTCAGCACCTCGCCCACCCCGGTGAGGGTGCCGCCCGTACCCACCCCGGCGACGAAGACGTCCAGCTTCCCCCCCGTCGCCTCCAGGATCTCCTGGGCCGTGGTCTCCCGGTGGATCTGGGGGTTGGCTGGGTTCTCGAACTGCATGGGCATGAAGTACCCATGCTTCTCCACCAGCTCGTTGGCCTTGTGGATGGCGCCGGCCATCCCCTCAATCCGCGGCGTTTCGATCAGCTCGGCCCCCAGGAGCCGGAAGAGCCTCCGCCGCTCCTCACTCATCCCCTCGGGCATGGTCAAGATGAGCCGGTAGCCTTTGGCCGCGCAGACCACCGCCAGCCCCACGCCGGTGTTGCCGCTGGTGGGCTCAATCACCGTGTCGCCGGGCTTGAGCCGGCCGGCGGCCTCGGCGGCAGAGATCATGGCCAACGCGGGCCGGTCCTTGACGCTGCCCCCCGGGTTCCGGGCTTCCAGCTTGACCAAGATGGTCGGGCCCGGGGTGCCGGGCGGGTTCGGGCCGATCCGCTGCAGGCGGACGACGGGCGTCCGGCCGATGGTGTCCAGGATGGTTGGGTACTCGGTCGCAGCATCTGGCACGTGAGGTTGGGTGTGTTCCGCAGGTTTCATATCATCGCCTACAATTCTGTATGGGATCTTCGGTGCTGGTGGTTCAGGGCTATTCTATGAATCCAGCCCGGAATGGTCAAGTATGCTGGGGGCCCTTGGGCGAGGCAGGGCCGCGGGTGGTGGCCCGGAGCGACGGGAAGCGCGCCCGGGCTCCGCTGGGTCCTCGGACCGGGGAGCCCAGGGCCCCAACGGGCAGGGCTTTCACCGGGCCAAGAGGAGGAGGAGCAGGAGGAAGAGCAGCGGGGTTCCGCGCTCGGCGCGGGGCGGGTCAGGCTGGCTGGCCGCCTCAAGGCCGCCAGCCTCGTCCTCTTCCGGTGGGAGGGCGGCGACCGCCAGGGAGCCTTCGTCTGCCGCCTCCGGGGCCCCCGGATCCGAGGGGTTGCCGGTGGCCAGAAGGCGCCGCGAGGCCCGGCGCCGGGGTGGGGGCAGGACATCCCGCACGGCGTGGAGTTGGCCTCTCAGGTGGGTGCTGGTGCGGACCAGCCGTTCCAGACCATCCAGGCGGGGCTCCATGTCGGTCCGCACGAAGGGTTTCATGGCCGCAAGCAGGTCGGCCGCCGCATCAAACTTCATCCAGGTATCCCCCCGAGTGGTGCTGCCTCACCTTAGGGTAAGAACCGGGGGGTCTCGGTGTTCCGGGAGCCGCCTCCCGACTGGCGCCGTCGTTCGTACCGGTCCAGGGTGGCGATCAGGGCCTGCTCCAAATCGACCCCCGTCTGGTTGGCCAGAACCAGGAGGGTGAAGAGGAGATCGCCCATCTCTTCTGCCAGACAGGGCGGTGGTTCACCAGGCTTCAGGGTTTTGGATCCGTACCCGATATTGAGGGCACGGGCCAGTTCGCCCGTCTCTTCCACCAGCCGGGCCAGGTTGGCCAGAGGCGGCCAGTACCCCTCGGGGGTGCGTTCAATCCACCGGGCGACCTCTTTCTGGAGCTGGCGCAGGTCCATGGCAAACCTCCTGCCCTGTCGTCCTGGCCCCATCGGGCCCCGGGGCCACCGCCACGGGCTGGCGCTTGCGCCGTGGGGGTTGGAGGGATAGGATGAGGTTGGCATCTTTACCTCTATTTTACTTCACAACGATATGGAGGCATTTCATTGGAATCCATCATACTAACCATTCTTCTCTTCGGGCTGGGCATCTTGTTCATCGTCAAGGGTGGTGACTGGTTCGCCGACTCGGCCATTTGGTTCGCGTCGTATACCAGGCTGCCCAAGGTGCTGATCGGCGCCACCATTGTCAGCCTGGCCACCACCATCCCCGAGTTCACCGTCTCCCTCATCGCCTCCCTCTCAGGTTCGCCCGACACCGCGGTGGGGAACGCGGTGGGTTCCACCATTGCCAACATGGGGCTGATTCTGGCCGTGGCGGCCATCATCCACCCCATCGTCATCAAGACCCGGGGCTTCCGGATCAACACCGTTCTCATGCTGGGGGCCATGGCGCTCATCTGGCTCCTCGGTCGGGACCGCTTCCTCTCAGCGAGGGACGGCCTGATCCTGCTCGTGGCCACCATCGCCTACCTGGGGTACCAGTACTGGCGGGCCAAGAGTGGGGAGGAGCAGGCTGACGTGGATGTCTTAGTTCACACGGACCGGGCCCATCTGCCCCGGAACGTGGCCCTCTTCCTCCTGGGCGGGATCTTGGTCGTGGTGGGGAGCCGTCTGGTGGTCACCAACGGAGTGACCCTGGCGGAGCTCCTGGGGGTGCCCGAGATGCTTATCGCCCTCACCCTGGTCTCGGTGGGCACCTCCCTGCCCGAGTTGGTCACCGCCATCTCCACGGCCCGGAAAGGCCATCCCGACCTCTCCGCGGGGAACATCGTGGGGGCCAACATCCTCGACCTGACCTGGGTTCTTTCGGGCGCCAGCCTTGCCGCGCCCTTGCCCATCCTGGACCAGACCCTCCGGCTGGACCTCCCCGTCAGCTTCCTCTTTGGCCTGGTCCTCTTGGTCACCTTCTCCGTCGGCCGGCGGCGGATGGGGCGGGGCTTGGCCGCCGCCGTCCTGGCCGCGTACGCCCTCTACGTGGCCAAGCTGGTCCAACTGGGGACCATCTGAGCCCCCGGGCCGGCTCGGGCCCGGCTGGCCTGCGGCCCGGGCTGGCCCCTCACCGCCCCTTCCCCGGTGTATGAAAGGAATCGACCCCCCCTGAGGCGTAGTTTTACGGGAGCATCATGCCACCCCCGGGGCTGGGCGGGGAGTTGGGTGGGAGGGAGCAGAGCTGGCCATTCGCCGTGCTGCCGTTCTGGTGTTGGCCCTGATGGTGTTTCTCGCGTGCGCCCCCGCCGGGGCGTCGGCGGCGCGGGGGCAGATCGGGCTGACCTACGATCTGGCCCTTCACGGCTCGGTGGAATTCCCCACGAGCTTCGACCCCCTGGAGGGCCGGATCCACCTCGGCATCCACAAGGACGGGCTCATGACCGGTCTGGGTGCGGTCTACCAGCTCGATGAGCTGATGGACCCCAACCTCGCCAGCCAGGACCTCCACCTGTATGTGGGCGGGGGCTTCAACCTGACGGTCCAGGAAAAGAATGGGGGCGGTGCCCTCTACCTCCTCATGGGCCTCCGCTACAACCTGAACCCGCAATTGTACACCTTCGTGGAGGCCACCAGTTACGCCGGGTTCGCCTTCGGCCTGGGTCGGGGCTTCTAGTCGGGGCCTGGACCCGGCCCAGCCGGACGGCCGCCACCGGGCGGGCTGGGCGGGGCGACCTTCCCGGGCCGCGATGAGTCAGCCCGCCCGCCGGCCATCCTTATGGAGGCCAGAGGCCCCCGGCCGGCGTCCCCGGCGGGAGGGGCCCCATTCTGAGCGAAAGTGGGGAGCAGCGCTGGAAAAGCCGTATGAGCCAGGGGCGCCCCGGGTGCAGGGGCTCACCCGGTGGCTGAAGCAGCGGGAGCTGGCCCTCTTCGCCACCCTGCACATCCGCCTGGCCCGGCGGTGGCTGGACCGCACCATGCGGCTGGTGACAGAGCTGGCCGGCCCGCTCCCCAGCATCGGTCTTTGCGCCCTCTACCTCTTCCATCCCCGGCTCCACCACCCGTGGGGCTGGCGGATGGTGGCCGCCGTGGGCGGGAGCCACCTGCTGGTCCAGCTTCTGAAGCATCTGGTCCAGCGGGACCGGCCCTACTTGGTGGTGGAGGGGAGCCGGGGGATCGTCGCGCCGCTGCTCGACCACTCCTTCCCCAGCGGGCACACCACCTCCGCCACCAGCATGGCGGTGGTCCTCTCCGCAGCCAACCCGGGCCTGGCGCCTGTCCTGATCCTTCTCGCCTCCCTGGTGGCCTTCTCCCGCATGTACCTCGGGCACCATTACCCCTCGGACGTCCTCGCGGGCGCGGTCCTCGGCACCCTGTCGGGGAGGGGGGCGCTCACCCTGATCGCCTGAGGCTCCGGCGGCGAGTAGTCCTGGTTGGGACCACCGAAGCAGCAGCATGGGGAGAAGTCGGCCCAGGCCGGGTGATGGCCTGGGCCGACCCTTTTCTTTGGCCCGCTCCTGCGTTCGCCTAGCCCTTGATGCCCGTGAAGCTGATCCCCTCCACGAAGGAGCGTTGGAAGACCGCGAAGAGGATGATGATGGGGACCGCGGAGATGACGGCACCGGCCAGGATGGGCCCCCAATCGAAGGCGACCCCGTAGGTGAGCCGGAAGGAGAGGAGTCCCACCGTCAGGGTGAACTTGTCCTGGGGCGCGGTCAGCACCACCAGGGGCCAGAAGAAATCGTTCCAGGCCCCCTGGAAGGTCAAGATGGTGAGCGCGCCCAGGGCCGGCTTGGCCAGGGGCAAGACCACCCGGGTGAAGGTCTGCCAAGGGGTGGCGCCGTCGATCCGGGCCGATTCCTCCAGCTCCCGGGGGAGGGAGATGAAGAACTGGCGCATGATGAAGACGGCGCTGGAGCCCACCAGCCCCGAGAGGATCAGGCCCGTGAAGGTGTTGAGGAGGCTTCCGCCGCCCCAGAGCCGGCTCAGGCCGAAGATGCCATCCCGCAGGACCAGGTAGTTGGAGATGAAGAGGACCTGGTTGGGCAGCATCATGGAGAAGAGCATGAAGACGAAGAGGGCGTTCTTTCCCGGGAAACGCATCCGGGCCAGCGCGTAGCCGGCCAGGGAGGCGAAGGCCAGGGTGCTCAGCACCTTGATGCCCGCCACCAGGAAGGAGTTGCCGATCCAGGTCAGGAAGAGGTTGCGCCCCGTGGTGCGGGAGTAGTTCTCGGTGAAGACCCGGTGGTAGTTGTAGAAGACGTAGGGGATCACACCGCTGGTCACGTTGTTCCAGCTGTGGACCCGCCCCCGCCGCTCCACCCGGTTGGGCGGCAGGGTGCTGTCCAGGAGGACGTACTCTTGGGGCTTGGTGACGTCCAGGGGCACCCGGTCCACCACCACATCCTCCGAGCCGTTGGTGATGCTGAAGCGGTAGGTGACGGCCACTCCATCCTCCCGCTCTTCCCGCCGGATGACCTCCACGGGTGAGACGACGGCCACGTCCGAGGCGAAGGGGCCCGTCCGCACCGCCCCCGCCCCCGCTCCCGGCACCCGGCGGGGGACGGCCACCTGGATCATCTGCTCCTGGGAGCCCGCCGGCACCAGGTAGGTCACCTCCATGGTGAGGGTGTGGCCCGGGTGGAAGCTTCCGAACCACCCGCTGCCCCCGCCTTGCCGGCCCAGCCGGTAAGCGGCCACCCAGTTGCGGGGCGACAGCTGGTGAGGTGTGAGGCTGGGGGGCCACTCGGTGGGGTTGTCCTTCAGGCTGGAAAGGGTGGCGAAGAGGAGGGGCCCCATGAACAGGATGGAGAGGAGGAGCAGGAGGGTGTAGACCAGACCCGCCCGGGCCCACCGGCGCCGGGCGATCCAGTCGGGATCAGGGGTCAGTTGGAGGCTTGGGGCGACAGGTGTGGTCTGAGCCATGGGCAAGAGCCTCCCTCCCTACTGGGCGCGGAGCACCCAGCGTTGGATGAGCACCACGATCAGGGTGAGGATGGCCAGGAAGACCGCACCGGCCGCGGCCAGCCCCACCCGGGGCATGGCGCCGCCGGGAAAGACCCAGTGGTAGACGTAGTAGGCCAGGGTGATCACCGACTCCAGGGGCGCCTGGTCGCCCAGAATGGCTACCTGGTCGAACATCTGGAGGGTCCCGATGAGCCCCAGGGTGACCACCAGGAAGATGACGGGCTGGAGGTGGGGCAGGGTCACCTGGGTGAAAGCGACCCAGCGGGTGGCCCCGTCCACCGCCGCCGCCTCGTACAGCTCCCGGGGCACATCCTGCAGCCCCGCTAAGAAGAGGAGCATGAAGGTGGGCGCCGTCGTCCAGATGTTGAGCATCATGATGGCGATGAGGGGGATGGGCGCCCCCCAGGCCGCAGGCCACCGGCGTCGGGTGTTGAGCCAGTTGATCTGCTGCGCCGCCACCCCTTCCGCTGGCTGGTAGACCCAGGTGGAGAGGAGCCAGGTGCCCGCCAGCCCCACCAGGAGGGAGACGACCAGGAGCGCGGGATCCAGCGGCCGGGCGGGCAGCCCTCGCCGGCGCTCCCAGACCACCTGGATGAACTGGGCTGCCGCCACGAGGGCGACGAACACCAGGACCGTGCGCCCGTGCTGGCGGGCCACGGTGATCAGGTAGTTGATGGCGCCGCCCCGCTGGAAGAGCCACATGAAGATGAGGGTGATGACCACGCTGGAGGTGATGCTCGGCATGTAGTACAGAGACCGGAAGAAGGTCAAGCCCCGGAGCTTCTGGTTCAAGGCGACAGCCAGGGCCAGAGCCAGCACCGTCTGGCTGAGGGTGACCACCACCGAGTAGAGGATGGTGTTCCGCAGGGCGGTGAGGAAGAGCCGTTCTCCGAAGAGCTGGCGGTAGTTCTCCAGGCCGATCCAGCGGGGCGCGGCGAAGAGGTCATACTCGGTGAAGCTGAAGTAGAGGGTGCGGAGGAACGCGTACAGGAAGAAGACGCCCAGGGTGAAGAGGAAGGGCGCCAGGAACAGGTAGCTCCAGGCGGCTTCCCGGGCCCGGCGCGACAGGCGCATCTCCAGGCCTCCCTTCTCCAACGTTCTCAGCAGCGGGAGGGGCCGCCCCGGGCCCCGCCCCGGGGCGGCCCCCAGGACTTACCGGCCCGTGAGGTGATCCAGGCGCTCCTGGGCCTCCCGCAGGGCCTCCTCAGCCGAGAGCTCGCCGTTCATCACCGCGCTCAGGGCATCGTCGATGGGCCGCATCCAGTCGCCGCCGTACTGGCGGAACTTGAAGGGATAGACGAAGCCGTCCGAGGCGCCCTCGAAGATGATCCGGTTGGCCTGGGCTTCGGCCGTCGCCTCATCGAAGTAGGGGTTGTCGGCCAGGGCGGCCCGGCTGGGGATGGCCAGGCCCCGCTCCAACACCCACTGCTGGGCCTCGGGGCTGGTCAGCTCCTCCAGCACCCGGAAGGCCTCCGCCTTCACCTTGGAGGCGGCGTTGATGGACCAGGAGACGGTGTAGATGATGTTCCCCCGCTGGCCCGTGTTGGGAGCTTTGGGCATGGGGGCGGCGCCGTAGCGCAGGTTGGGCGCCTGGTCCGGTGCCTTCCACCCCCGTCGCCTCCACCACTCGCCGGAGCTTCTCGGTGAAGGTGTTCCAGTCATCGTTCTCGTCGGGATAGGGGACGCCCGCCTCGTCGAAGAGGTCCTTGTTGTAGATGACGGCCAGGGTGTTCATGTCCTTGGGGATGCCGTAGATCTGGCCGTCGATGGTGAAGCCCTCCAGCAGGTTGGGGATGATGTCGTCGGCGCTCAGCCGGTTGGAGGCGGTCAAGTACTGGTTGAGAGGCTCCACCTGGCCGGCCCGGAAGAGGGGTTCGGACCAGAAGATGTCCACGTAGAACAGATCGGGTGCCGTTCCCGCCGACAGGGCGTTGTAGAGATAGGTATCGAAGGAGTCGGCGACGGGTTCGTAGATGACCTGGATTCCCTCGGCCTCCACCGCCGGTCGGACGAACCGGGCGATCAGCTCCTCCACGATGGCCAGGTCCGTGCCGCCCCAGCCCGAGACCCGGACCGGGGTCTGGGCTGCCGCGGCCCCTGTCAGGGCGAGGCCCACCCAGGCAACCAGCGAGACGACCACCAGGCTGCGCTGCCACTTCCGCATGAAGCGCACCTCCCCGATGGGTTGGTCCTCATGGTTTAGGCGGCTGGCGGCCCGCAGGAGGCTCGACGCTCGAGCCACCAGGGCACCTGGATCCGGGCCGGGCTGGCCCCATGGTCCAGAGCCTCCAGGAGCGCGCGGGCCGCTGACCGCCCCAGCTCATACCGCTCCTGGTGAATGGTGGTCAACGGGGGATCGAGCTGCCCGGCCTGGTCGATGTCGTCGAAGCCGACGATGGACAGGTCCCGGGGGATGGCAAGCCCCGCTTCCTGGGCAGCCCGATACCCGCCGATGGCCATCAAATCTGAGGCGTAGAGGACGGCCGTGGGGCGCTGGGGCTGGCGGAGCAGCCCCCAGGTGGCCCGGTAGCCGCCCGGTTCGGTGAAGTCCGAGATGACCACCCACTCCTCCGGTACCGGCAGGCCCGCCTTGGCCGCGCCGGACCGGAAGCCCTCCAAGCGCTCTTGGCTCACGAAAGCCCGCATGTGCCCGTTGACGAAAGCCAGCCGGCGGTGGCCCAAGCCCGCCAGGTAGGCGACCGCCTCCTCCATGGCCCGGCGGTTGTCAATGGTGACCAGGGTGGCCCGGGGCGCGGGCAGGGGGACGTCGATGGAGACCAGCGGCAGCTCGCACTGGGCCAGTTCCTCCAGGGCGGGATCCCCCAGCTGGAGGCCCATGAAGACGGCCCCCTCCACCTGCCACTGGCGGCAGAGGTTCAAGTAGGAGACGGGGTGCTCAGGGGTGGCGGGGTTGCCAGGGGTGCTGAAGAGGAGGCAGTGGTAACCGCGGGTGGTGAGGGTGTCGAGCAGGCCGCTGATCACTTGGGCGGCAAAGGGATGGGAGAAGCCTTGGGTGTCCCGGTCCAGGAAGAAGAGGCCGACGGTGCCGCTCCGCTGGCGGACCAGCCCCCGGGCCAGGGAGTTGGGCTGGTAGTTGAGCGCCCGGGCCGCCTCCCAGACTCGGGCCCGGGTGGCCTCGGAGACGTCGGGCTTGTTGTTTAGGGCTTTGGAGACCGTGGCCGTCGAGACTCCGGCCAGGGCCGCGATGTCCTTGATGGTTGCCCGCCGCATCGGGTCGCCCTCCCCACACGGGCCAACGGGACGGGCGCCGAAAACGTTTAAGTCCTCTCTCGACGCCCAAGAGACCATTCCTCCCTTCCGTGGCGCGAACGCCCTGGCCGCCCGGC